>CAZDYR010000029.1:0-12558 GCA_964509625.1 uncultured Smithella sp.
GTATATCGACTTTATCAGGCATAAACTCAAGCATCTCCGGTATTTTTATCATAGGTGCGATAAAAATTCTTTTTTTCTTTTTGCTCCCGCCGGCTGCCCGACTCACACGGACTTGACCAATGGACCTGAAGAAATCCTTTTATGTATTCTGTGACATAAAGGATTTAACATGGTAAAATGATACAAAGCGCAGGGCAAAAGAACAAAAAGGGAAAGCTTGATGGAAACGTATCAGGTCCTCATAATCGGGTCCGGGCCGGCGGGTCTTTTTGCCGCCATGGAGCTTGAACATCAAGGGGTGGACAGGATTGCCGTCATCGACCGGCATCCCTATCCGGCCGGCGGCCTGCTCAATGACGGCAAACTGAATTTTCACTACCGTGTGGGGATTGATCTTGCGGAACTCCAGCTTGATCGCGACGAGGCCCAACGATTGATGGCGGACATTCGGGAAATTTTCATCCGCTTTCCCAAGTGCCGGCAGGTCACCTTTATTGATCAAAATGAAAAAATCGAAGCGCTGGGCAATATCGCCCGCGAGCACGGCGCCGAGTTTGTCGCGCCCGAGCAGTGGCACTGGGGAACGGACAACGGCCGGGCTGTTGTGGATTATTTGAGAAACTTCCTGAAAAAGACGGAATTTCTGCTGGGAACCGAAGTCGCATCCATCCTGAAGCGCCGTGACGATACCTTTCAGGTTTCAGGCGTCCGTGAAGGCAAGAAAGTGGCCTTTGGCGCGAAAGCGGTTCTGGCCGCGCCGGGCCGCGGCGGCGCTTACTGGTTTCGCGACGTTGCCAAAAACCTCGGCGTGTCTCATAACTTCGGTCCCATCGACGTGGGCATCCGCGTTGAACTGAACCGGAAATTCTATAACGATGTGACCGATATCGTTTACGACCCCAAATTCATTTTCCGGACATCGCGCCACGGCGACAGGGTCCGGACTTTTTGCACCAATCCCGGCGGGCGGGTGCGGACGGAAGATTACAACAGCTTCAAGCTGGTCAACGGCGACGCTCTTTCGGCCCGGAAGACCGGCAACACGAATTTTGCACTCATCAACACTATCTCGCTGACGGAGCCTTTTTCCGACACCACGGAATTCGGCCAGATGATCGCCAGGCAGTTCTTTCTGCTGGGAGGCGGCAGACCGATTGTGCAGCGCGTGGGAGACTTTCGGGAGGGGCGCAGAAGCTCCGCCTCGACCTTCATGAGCAAGACACGCCATTTCGAATTTTGCCGGCCGACTTACAACGCCACGCCGGGCGACATCACACTGGGCCTGCCCGCGCGTATCATCGACAATCTCTGGGAGTCGCTCAAAAAAATCGATAAAATCATTCCCGGTATTCTGCATCCGTCCACCCTGCTTTACGCGCCGGAAATCAAGTTTTTCGACACGCATTTCATCACCGACAAACATCTGGAAACCAATATCCCCGGCATTTTTGTGGCGGGAGACGGCACCGGCAAGAGCCGCGGCATTGTCGGCGCGGGAATCTCCGGCATCATTGCCGCGCGGGGAATTGCCCGAAAGTACTTTTGATGCGGCGGCGGACGGAAGAGTCTTGAAAACATGGGTTTCTGACTAGACGGAACTGTTGGATTTTCTTATCTCCAGATATTTCAAGATGAATTCGACGCAACGGTCAGCGCCTGTTTTGCCGGTATCCACGGCAAGGTCATAACGGCTGGCGTCGGTCCATTCCTGACCTGTAATCGTGCGGTGATAAAGAGCTCTTTCGCGGTCGCTCCGGGTGATCATTTTCAGAGCCGTCTCCGGAGATACCGCGTAAAGCCGCTGAAGGCGATTTTGACGGTAAGGGATGTCGGCATGCAAAAACAGGCTGATATGATGCGGATGACGGCGCAGAATATGGGAACCGCACCGCCCGATAATCACGGCGGAGCGTTCGCCGGCGATCCGGGTGATGATTTCACTTTCGGTTTCAAATAACGCCCGGTCGGACGGCGGCAGAGCCTGCGGTTTGACATAGGCGTCCGGCGCGACGGCCAGCGAGCGCATGAAAGACTGCCAGAAGGAAAGCTTTTTTTCATCGCGTGACTTCAGATCTTCTCCCAGTACCGAAAAATGCCTGGCGGCCTGGTCGATGATTTCGCGATCCGCATAAGAAATATTCAGCTTTTTGGCCAGTTCCTGCCCCACATAGGCGCCTCCCGAACCCAACTGGCGGCTGATGGTAATGATCATTGGTGAGGTATTCTCCATGGTTCGCTCCTTCTGTCGTTAAATCCCGCTTAAGCGGGGCGATTTTGGTTCTGTGCGGCTTGTTGCGATACAATGACTTTCCGTGCATACTCCGTTGCTTGCGGCGGGGTTGCTCATTATCCGCAGTTGCCGTTTTACCGTTATGCAGGATCACTGTTTCTCCGGGCCCGGTGATCCGGGCGCCGCTTTTTGTCTCAGCAAAAGGTAGTAAAGCGGAATAGCCGCCAGAATCACGAAGGTCATGATGAAATACAGTCCGCGATATCCTGTAATGGCAAGGAGTGTGCCCAGCACATAGGGGCCGAGTCCGAATCCCAGATCCACAAAAATAAAATAGGTCGTTGTTGCCAGTCCCATCCGGTGCGGCTGCACGTCTTTAATGGAAATGGCGTGCGCGCAGGAAATAAAGTTTCCATAGCCCAGCGCAATCATAACCGCCGCCGACAGCAATGCCGCCCCGGTCGCTGCCTGGCTGAACAGCAGCATGCCGGCGGCATAAAGGAGCAGGCAGGGGTAAACGACATAATTGGCTCCCTTCACATCCATCAGGCGTCCGGAAAAAGGCCGTGAAACCAGAACCGTCACGGCATATACCAGAAAATAAAAGCTTGCCGCTCTCTCCAGGTGTATCTCTTTGGCATAAAGCGAGATCAGTGTCAGCAGACCGGAATAGCTGAATCCAATGACTAAAATAATGATGGAAATCGGGATCGCCTTGTATTCCAGAAAATCTGAAAGGCGCAAAAAGCCTGCCTTGTGAGCCAAATCCGGTTCGGGTCTTTCATACACCGGCTTATTCACGGCAAACGACAGGGCAAAGCTGACGGCGGTCAGAAACGTGATGAAGGCAAAGATCATCCTGAAATCCGCGTGATGAATTAAAAAGATACCGATAAAAGGACCCAGCGCCACCGCCACGATTGCGCCGATACTGTAAAAACCGATACCTTCTCCGCGGCGGCCCGGGGGGATAATCTGAGCGACAATTGTTCCGGTGGCTGTGCTGACCGCTCCGAAAGAGATCCCGTGCAAGAGCCGGATGATGATCAGGAGCGGCAGGTTGATTGCCGCAAAATATAAAGCCGATGTTACAATGCAAAAAATGGCGCCGACGGTTAAAACTTTTTTACTGCCGATGTGTTCAATAAAGCGCCCCGTACCCAGCCGGCCGATCAGCGCGCCGATGATGAAGATCCCCGCAACCAGCCCCGCCATGCCGGTGGAGGCATCAAATGCATCCACGGCAAAGGACGCGATGGTAACGAACAACAGAAAATGCGCCAGAAAAACAAAAAAATTAATCACGGAAACCGTGATGAAATCTTTCGTCCATAGTCTTTCCCGATTCATGACCTGTTGCATGGATGCCGCCTCTTGTTCCCCAAAAACGTACGCTGCATTGACTGAGCCCGCGTTTTGACGCGGGCCTGATGAAAGTTATAGCAATATGCGCGTCACGTCAATGGTCATGACTCAAAGAAAACAGGATGCCAGCCGCCGGATAAAATCAACAAAGGTGGAATAAGAGAACGGCTATTTATTCTGCCAAATCGGACACATCGCAGAAACTTGTCGAGGCATGAAAGGTTGCGGGTGCCGCATCAGGAATTTCTTGACATGGCGTCTGAATGCTCTTAGAGTTTCCCACGGCGGGAAAAGTTAAAATGATCCATAACCTTATTTAAAGATGAAAGGATTTCTATTATGCCAGTTGCCGACTTCAGCCTTGAAAATCGCGTGGCCATAGTCAGCGGTGCCAGCCGCGGTATCGGGGAGGCCATTGCCCGGGGTTTTGCCGAGCAGGGCGCGAACGTCATTCTCACGTCGCGCAAACAGGAATCACTGGATAAAGTCGCCCATTCCATCTGCCGGTGCGGAGGGAAAGCCGTCCCCATCGCCTGTCACGGCGGAATCGTCGCGGATATGAAGTCGCTGTTCGAGCGGGTGGAACAGGAATTCGGCGGGCTCGATATCCTGGTCAATAACGCCGCGACCAACCCCTACTTCGGACCGGCCATCGATGCTCCGGAAAGCGCCATCGACAAAACGATCGACGTCAACCTGAAGGGCTTTTTTGTCATGATGCAGATGGCCGCGAAATTGATGAAGAAGCGGGGCGGCGGCTCGATTATCAATATTGCCTCCATTGCGGGATTGAGGCCGGGCATCCACGAAGTCACCTATGCGATGACCAAGGCCGGCATCATTAATTTGTCCAAAGGTTTTGCCCGGGAACTGGGACCGGACAACATCCGCGTCAATGTCATTGCGCCGGGATTGGTGGAAACCAGCTTTTCCAAAGCCCTCATGGACGACGAAGCAAAAAAGCAGGCTTTTCTCAATCGCACACCGCTTCGCCGCTGGGGTACGCCCAACGATATCGCGGCGGCCGCCATCTATCTGGCTTCCGATGCCTCAAGCTATGCCACCGGATCGGTTCTTGTTCTTGACGGCGGAACGTCCATTTGACATCTCAGGAGGATCATGATGAATCAGCTCCATCCGTATCGTTCTTTCGTGAGTTATATTGACCGCAGCAGGGAATACTACGCGGCCCAGGGATATACCAAACCCTACGCGTGGCCGCACTATGATGATGTTCCCTTCGCGCCGCTGAAAAAACCTCTGTCGCAATGCCGTGTGGGACTCGTTACCACGGCCGGCAAGCCCAAACCCGGCGACCCGATGGCGGCGATGCTGTACCGACGCGACATGTATGCCGAACAGGCCATGCCCGCTCCTTCCTCTCTCTACACCGATGATTTGTTCTGGGACAAAAAAGCCACCCATACCAACGATGTGGACAGTTTCCTTCCATTGAATCGTCTGGCCGCGCATGCCCGAAACGGACGCGTCGGATCGGCGTCTCCCCGGTTTTACGGCGTGCCCACCGACTACAGCCAGGACAGGACAATCAAACTTTACGGTCCGCAGATGCTGCGATGGTGCCGCGAAGACGATGTCGATGCCGCAATCCTGATGGCGCTCTGACCGGTCTGCCACCAGACCGTGAGTCTGGTTGCCCGTCATCTGGAAGAAAACGGTGTCCCCACCGTCTTAATGGGCTGCGCAAGGGATATTGTCGAAGAGTGCGGCGTCGCGCGCTTCGTGTTTACCGATTTCCCGCTGGGAAATCCGTGCGGAAAACCCGGTGACGCCGACATGCAGAGCGCCATACTGGGCATAGCGCTCGATCTTCTGGAGCGCGCCTGGATGCCGCGTACCACCGTGCAGACGCCCTATCGCTGGCACAACGATGAATGGCGGGACGCCTTCATGCGCGTGGATGACCGTAACCGGGAAACCCTTGCCCGTCAAGGCAAAGAGCGCCGCGACCTGCAGGCGAAATTGAAAAGCCGGTGATAGTGAACTGAAACCATTGAGCCTGATGGGGAAGCGAAGTCAACGGGCCCGGGGTGCTGTAGGATATTTTTACAAGCAGAACATCCATTCTGCGTGTTAATTTTTAAGAATCGGTTCAAGCGGACCTTGATCATTCCAATATTTTGACAGTGCTGTTTGTGGCCAGGTATTTCTTGACATTCAAGACCTGCTTTCTATATTGTTGCACGAAAAAAAAGTTCCTATCAAGCACTCAGCTTGTGTCGGTCTGTCAGCAGAATGCGAAGTCCTAAACGCTAATTGCTGCCAGCCGGACCGCTGATTCATTGCGATGAACAACGACCCGAAACCGTTGAAATAAAGCCAGGCATAGGGGCAGCATGGCGCCACCCGTGGATGAAATAAAGCAAAGTGAATACCGGATGCGCATCAATCGAACGATTGACTATATTCAGGCGCATTACGCCGAGGAATTGAGTCTGGAGAAACTGGCTTCGGTTGCCTGTTTTTCCAAGTTTCATTTTCATCGAATATTTCGAGCTATGGTCGGGGAAACGCTCAATGATTTTGTCCAGCGCGTACGACTGGAAAAATCTTTGCAGAAACTCACGACCGAGCGGGACAAGCCCATTACCGATATCGCCCTGGAATGCGGTTTTTCCTGTTCGCAGAATTATTCCAAATTTTTTAAAGGCTACTATGGCGTGACGCCGTCTTTTGTGCGCCGGGAGTTTCACTGGGCTGAATGGCAAAACAAAATGCGACGGCTCAAAGGCAGGGAAATGAAGGAACTGCCCCCCGCGGAGGCCCACCTTTATGACGTCTATCGCAACAGGCGTCGGGTTTCGATTGAAAAAATACTGGATCAGCAACCGGTGACTGGAGTCGAAATTCGAAATATGCCCGATATGCGCGTTGCCTATGTGAGAACCATCGGGCCCTACACGAAAGAACGCATATCACCGGCTTTCCAGCGGCTGTTGAAATGGGCCGCTCCCCGGGGGTTGATAACACCCGGTGTAAAAATCCTGAGTATCTGGAATAATCCCGGCTCCGTGCCGGAAGACAAGCTTATCCATGATGCATGCATAACCATCCCGGAAACCATCTCGGCGGACAAATGGGTGGATGTTCAGGTTCTGCCGGCCGGCAAGTACGCCATTTGCCGTTCAGAAATTCAGGCCAATCAAATGGAAGAAGCCTGGCTTGGTTTCGTTTTAAAGTGGCTGACCGCGAGCGATTACCAGCCGGATGACCGTCCCATGTATCACATCTATAACAATATACCCGATTCCCACCCCGCGGCCTTGTACATTCTGGACTTATGCATGCCGGTAAAACCGTTGTTCGAGTAGGACAGGCGGAGGCGATAGTCTGTTAACAGTTTTTTACCATCAGCTTCTATTGAATCATTGCTTCTGTCGTGCCCCGTAACCCGCAGCCTTTACCTGTTTAAAAATAGCAAGATCCGCCACTTCAAAAGCAAGTCTCGCAAAGTATTTTATCCCGACATTTCCTATGCTGCCGTCAACAGAGCGATACACTCAAAAGGAGGTGATATGGATCAGCGACTTGCGGGGAAAGCGGCGATTGTTACCGGCGCAGGGCAGACACCGGGAGATACCATCGGCAACGGACGGGCGATTGCGGTTCTTTTCGCGCGGGCCGGGGCGCGCGTAATGCTGGTGGATTCCCGGCCGGATTCCGCACGGGAAACCGAAGAAATGATCAGACAAGAAGGCGGCGAGGCCTTCGTCTTCGGCGCGGATGTCACCCAGTTAGACGACTGCCGCGCCATGGCTGCTGAATGCGCAAGCCGCTGCGGACGGCTTGACATCCTTATCAACAATGTCGGCACCGGTGGAGAAGAGCTGGGACCCGTCAGCCTAAAAGAGGCAAACTGGGACCGCATTTACACTGTCAATGCCAAGAGCATGTATTTCACCTGCAAGCATGTCATTCCGTACATGGAAAGACAGGCGAGCGGCTCCATCGTTAACATCTCATCCATCGCCTCGGTTTGCGCAACGCCGATGCTGGCATACAAAACATCCAAGTCCGCAGTCAATTCCCTCACCCATTCGATTGCGCTGACCTATGCGTCCAAAGGCATCCGCGCCAATTGCGTGATGCCGGGCTACATGAATACCCCCATGGCGATTGAAGGCGTTTCGCGCCTGCTGGGTATCAAGAAGGAAGATTTAATCCGGGAGCGGGAAAGCAGGATTCCCCTTGCCGGGGGCATGGGCACAGGCTGGGATACGGCTTATGCCGCCCTGTTTCTGGCTTCGGACGAGGCGAAATTTATTACGGGGGCAGTGCTTCCGGTAGACGGAGGGCAAAGCGCAAGAATCGGATAAGAATAAGGAGGTTACTTATGGGATTTGTAAAATCATTTCAGGAGATCATGGCGACCGCCCGAACGACGGCGGAATTTATCGACGCGGAAATGCTGACTGTTTTCTGGGAAACCCGCCCGGACATCGCGGCAAGGCTTCTTCCGCCGCCCCTGAAGCCCGCGGAATATCCGCTGGCAATGGCGTTTGTGGCCAATTACCCCAAAACCAATTTTGATGTCGCTTATCGCGAGGCCGCGTTGTTCCTTCTCGCCTCGTACGAAGGCGAAGAAGGGAATTATTGTCTGGCCATGCCGGTGACCAATGACATGGCCATGATCGGCGGCCGGGAAGTTTACGGTTATCCGAAAAAAATGGCGGACATTTCTTTTGATGTTCAGAAAGACAGCGCCGGCGGCTGGGTTTCCCGCCACGGCATCCGCTACGCTGAAATCCGTGCCAAGATGACCGGAAAGTTCAATGATCCGGAAGCGGAAAGCAAAATGCAGCGGCCGATCAATGCCGACGGGTCCCTGAAAGGTATTTCATTTACGTATCGCGCCTATCCCAAACCGGGCGGTGGCCCCCTGGAGTACAACCCCTGGCTGCACAGGCAGGAGACGGTGCTCAAACCAAAATCCGTCCGGTACGGCGAGGGGGAAATTTTCTTCCAGCCATCACCGTATGATCCCTGGGCGGAAGTGGAGGTCGTCAAAATGCTGGGCGCCGTTTATATCGTGGGCGACAATTCCATGCTTGGAGCGACGGCGCTTGCCGCGGTCGATCCAATGCAGTTCGCGCCATATGCGTACATCAAATACGACATGAAGTAACACCACGCCGCTTTCTTCGGCTAACTTTGTCGGCATCGTCATCGGCTTCCTCGATGTATCATAAATACGCCTGCGGAGCCTCTTCCTTGCCGCCGCGTTATCCTTTGAAAGCAACTTGGAATCTTAAAGGAAAGGATATGTTTATGACACCTCGAAATTTAGACGATCCGGTCAGCAAAGAGGCCGTGGCCATGCTGGACGTCGTCACGAAATTCAGCATGGAAGTCATGCGCCCGGCCGGCATCAAACTGGATCAAATGGCGAACCCGGAAGACGTGATTGCTTCATCTTCCCCCCTGTGGAATGTGCATAAAACGTTTCGGGAACTGGGGCTGCATACCACACAAATTTCCGAACATCTTGGTGGTATGGCCGGAAAGACCGACCCGGTCACAGCGTTGCGGATCATTGAGCAGATGGGGTATGCGGACGCGGGGCTCACCGTCAGTCTGGGCGTGTCTTCCCGCACATTCAACATTGCCGCTTTGTTTCCCGACCGTGACATTCAGCAGCTCGCCCGTGACTTTTGCGAAGACCGGGAAGCGAAAATGATCGGATGCTGGGCGATTACCGAGCCGGACCATGGAAGCGACTGGACACTGGGAGGCTCACGGCCCGAATGCGGCCCTTCGGTCAGAGCCGTTCTCAAAGGCGACGAATATATCCTCAACGGAGAAAAGGCGGCCTGGGTGTCCAACGGCACCATCGCCACGCACGCCACCTTGCATGTCGGACTGGAGCCGGCCCGGGGCATGCAGGGCCATGGCCTGGCCATTGTGCCGCTCGATCTCCCCGGCATCAGCCGCGGCAAGCCCCTCGACAAGATGGGGCAACGTCCGCTCAACCAGGGATCGATCATTTTTGAAGATGTTGTGCTTCCCAAAAAGTATATGGTTATTCCCTATCCTGACTTCATCAACGCCACGGCCGGTCAGGGGCTGGCTGCGGTAAACGGCGGCATGGCCCTCATTTTTGCCGGACTGGCAAAGGCGGCGTATGATGAGGCCTTCCGCTATTCCAGGGAGCGGATACAGGGTGGCGTGGCGATTTTTGAACATGCCAGCATTAAGCAGACACTGATGAAAATGTTTGCCCGGACGGAGGCAGCCCGTGCGGGAGCAAAGCACATGGCTCTGTATAATCTGAAGAATCCATCCGCTCCGTCGGTGGCGCATGCCGTGGCCTCGAAATGCTTTTCCACCCAGACGGCCTATGAGGTCGCCAGCGACGCCATTCAGATTCTGGGCGGTTACGGCCTGGCAAAAGAATACCCGGTGGAAAAAATGTTCCGCGACGCGCGCACCGGCATGATCGAAGACGGCTGCAACGACGCGCTTGCCATTAAAGCTGCGGAGTATCTGTAAACTTAGAGATGAAAGGAGTTACATGCCATCACCCAATCGAATCATTACCATTGTTATGGGACTGCTTTTATCGGTCAGCGGATGCATGCATCCGGTCAAGCAGGGCTCGCTCAGAGTGCATCTGACACCGCCGCGCATCGAGCCGTTGCAAGAAGCACAATGGACCGAAGAACAGGCCCGGATTTTAAATGCCAGCCGGATTGGCGGAAAACTGCTGAATCTGTCTCTGACGACGGCGCGCCATCCGAAGATGATGGAGTCCTGGAACGCCTTTGGCCGTTATGTCCTTACTGAATCAAAGCTCCCGCGGCGGGACCGTGAAATTCTGATTCTGCGTATCGGCTGGCTCACCCGATCCGATTACGCATTCGGTCAGCACACGATTGTTGCAAGATGGATCGGAATGTCGCCGGAGGAAATCGAGCGGATTACGAAAGGCCCGGACGCTCCGGGCTGGACGCCTTTTGAATCCTTTCTTATCCGTGCGGCGGACGAACTGCATGCCGACGCGTTCATTACGGATGGAACCTGGCAGGGCCTTTCGGCGGTTTACAACGAAAAGCAACTGATGGACCTCGTCATGACGGTGGGCCAGTATTCAACGGTTTGCATGCTGACCAAAAGCCTTGGCGTACAGCGCGAACCGGGAGTGCCGGGCTTCTCTGTTGAAACACAAGAAAAGGAAAAACATCCGTGAATAAAGACAGGCCCGAACTTTCAAAAACAAAACAGCGATTTCTTAAATATGCTTTGATCATCGTGCTGTTAATTTATCAGGTCTGGGCGGCATTCGACCGGTCTTCTTCCGTTCTTCTCGGCGGAGCGCTGATTGCGCTTATGATCTGCTGCATGATACTTGTGCTGGCTTTGCGCTGGGATAAACCGGCCTATATGGACTGGGCGATTGCCGGCTATCTGGCTTTTACGGTCGGCTTCCTGATGATTGCGCCTCAGCCGGCAAAATCGTTTCTCCACGAATACGCCGTCGCGGCGATTTTCGGGATTTTTTTTATCTCATCGTTTATTCCTCCTCTGATCGGTCTGCCTCCCTTCACGCTCCATGCGGCCAGAAAGAAAGTCCCCCAAGTGTTGTGGAGCCATCCCGCATTCCTGCGGCTCAATGCGATTCTGGCGTATTTGTGGTCGGGCATCTTCGGAATATGCGTGCTTTCCAGTCTGATAGAATCATACTTCACGCAGTTGGTGGCGCCCAACTTGCTGATTCTGGCGTTCGGCTTGCCTTTCTCGTCGCGATTTTCCGTATGGTATCTCAAACGCCGCGGCATTACATCACGGCCTTCCTCGCTTAAAGAGTTTATGGTTTACCTTCCGCTGGGTTTCAATGCCTTGGCGGCAAAGGACGTAACCGGCGTTATCCAGTTTGACTTCGCGGGCCAGGTGGAAGGGACGTGCCACTTCAGAATCTCCGGTGAGCGCGTTGAAGCGGTCTTTGGCGTCTCGGATAACCCGACACTCACCATATCCGCACCGTTTGATCTCTGGATGGATATTCTGGCCGGACGGGCGGACGCCCGGCAAACCCTTCTGGTCGGCCGTTGGCGGGCATCCGGAGATCTGACACTTCTGGCGAAAATGGGAGAGCTGTTTAATAAAAATCAAAAGGAAAGGGAAGCGGCATGAAAAATCGCTTGGTAATAAAACTGGCCAGCGTCATGATCGGGGCATTATGGTTATGCCCTTTGAATCTTTCTGCAGCGGACCTGCCGGGTCATGAAAGCTGTTACGATGTGAAATCTTCATTCCATTTCAAGATCGGTTATTATTGCGTAAAAATCTACCCGGCAACCGAAAACGGAAATAAGGTCTATAAGATGGAAAGCACGTTTCATCTGAGCTATAAAAAACTATTTTCAAAATATGTCTATCATTCCACGGATACGGTAATCGTGGATGAACAGGGTGTTGTTGGTTACGAAATCAATGAAAATAAAGACGGTGTGGCGCGCCACATATTCGCTGTAAGGAAAGAGGGAAAGCTGAGCGTTACGACCTGCGATAAGAAGGGCGGTGCCGTTCTTGACAAGAAGAGCTTCAATGTCTCCGATTACGATTATACGCAATTTGAAACACGCTTTCCGATCTCGTTTTCAAGATTTCAGGTCGGGCAGGTCAAACGTTCGCGCGTATTTCTCCCCGCAAAAAATTGTGTTGCCGTCTCGGATGTCGCCGCCAAGGAGATCAGAAACGTATCCTGGGACGGTAAGACCAGACGAGTATTGGTATTGGAAACAACATCGAAAGAAGATGGGAAGGCAACAACCAGGACAACATCATGGGTGCTGGATAACGAAGGTTTTCTGTTTCATGAAGGGAGAGATTATTCTCTGCATCGGACAACAAAGGAAAAAGCATTGAGCATAAGATAATACGGCGTTTTAGGGTGGCGTCGGGCCGGTGATGCTTCCGGTAGTGAAAAAAACGACGGTTCGATT
>CAZDYR010000030.1:0-11221 GCA_964509625.1 uncultured Smithella sp.
GTCAGGCGCAGGCTGCCTGTGATGTGCTGCCCAAGAAGTGGGATGAAACGTATGACGTCGTGGTCATCGGCAGCGGTTTTGCCGGACTGGCGGCCGCGATCGAAGCGAAAAATGCCGGTGCCGATGTGGCCCTGATCGAAAAGATGCCTGTTCATGGCGGGAATTCCATTATCAACGGAGGTGATTTCTGCGCGGCGGGTACCAAGTTGCAGAAAGAAAACGGCGTTGAAGATTCTCCGGAATTGCTGTTGAAAGACATGCTGAGAGCCGGGATGTATCTGAATCATCCGGAACTGGCCAGGACAGTCGCTTATGGTTCGAAAGACGCTCTGGAATGGACCGAGTCCTATCTGGGCTGTCAGTACAAGAAGCTCAATTTTCACGGGGGACATTCCGTGAAAAGAGCTCACGGGACGATCAATCAGTCCGGATCGGAAGTCGTCAATAAGGAACTGGCCAAGGCTAAAGCCATTGGCGTGAAAATGCAGATGCGCACCAAGCTGGTGAAGTTCCTGTCCAATAAAGAAGGACGGATTGTCGGTATGGAAGTTCTCAAGGGATATAAGTTCCCCGATGACAAAGCCGGGAAAACCACTTTTATCAAGGCACGAAAGGCCGTCATTCTCAGCTCCGGCGGTTTTTCCTACGATGTCGCGCTCAGGCAGATTCATGATCCGCGACTTACGGACAAGTTGGGATCCACCAACCATCCCGGTGCCACCGGTGAAGCCCTTTTGGCCGCGTGCCGGCAGGGCGCGATGGATGTTCAGATGGACTGGATTCAGCTCGGACCCTGGACCAGCCCGGATGAAAAAGGTTTCGGCTATGTGCCCCTGTTTTGTGAACCCCTGGTCGGCTATGGCCTGATGGTCAATCCCAAAACGGGCAAACGTTTCTTCAAAGAAACGGGAAACCGCAAAGAACGTGCCGATGCGATTCTGCTTTTAGGTAATCCCGCCATCATCATGGGTGATTCCTATGCCGTTAATAAGCAGGTCGTTCCTCACGCGCTCAAAGGAGGCCTGGAAATCGGGGCCATCAAGAAATTTGACACCCTCGATGATCTGGCCAAAGCTTATGATATGCCGGTGGACGTATTCAAAGAGCAGGTCGCCCGGTGGAATACCTTCGTGGAAAAAAGGCAGGACGATGATTTGGGCTGTATGATTTTCAAAGACGCCAAACCGACTGTCGCCGCTCCCTTTTATGCCGCGAAGCTCTGGCCCAAGGTTCATCACACCATGGGCGGACTGGTCATCGATAAAAACGCACAGGTCATGGGTTTTGATTTCAAACCGGTGAAGGGGCTTTATGCCGCGGGAGAAGTGACCGGAGGTGTTCACGGTGCCGTAAGGCTCGGAAGTGTCGCGATGGCGGACTGTATCGTGTTCGGTCGGATAGCCGGTAAAAACGCCGCCGGTGAAAAGGCCTGGGGCTGATAAATTTTCCGGACAACCGGGCGTGCTTGTGTTTTCTCCCGGTTGTCCGGCTGTTTCGAACCCGCTGAAGCCTGACGAGTCTTGATGCTCCAAAGCCTGCTGCGGGGCGGTCGATTCATATCAATTGGAGAGAACTATGAAAAAGCATCCAAATCAAAAAATGACGAGGTTGTGGATTATTTTGTCCGGCGTTGTGGCTATTTTTGCGGCAAGCCAGCTGCTTTGGGCTGCGCCCAAGCTGGACATGTCTAAAGCCGGTGTCAAGGGGGGCGACTGTGCCGCCTGCCACGTCCAGAAAAAAATGCTTCCGGACAAGCATGTCGAGACCAAAGCCATGAACTGGGAGGCTTGCAAAGCCTGCCACAACAAAGAGAATCTCAGTCTGACCGGTAAACTTCCGAACAGCCATCACCATATGCTGGCGGATGTCAACTGTATTAAATGCCATGGTAAAACCAAGACGCCGCAGGCTTTGACCATGGAACAGTGCGTGGCCTGTCACGGCCCCACCGCGAAACTGGCTGAGAAAACCAAAGATGTCAAGCCCACCAATCCGCATACATCGCCGCATTACGGGACGGAGCTGGACTGCAATCTGTGTCATCATCAGCATGCCAAATCGGAGAATTTCTGCGCCCAGTGTCACAAGTTCGACTTTAAGACACCCTGAAGACATGAAAGGGTTTTTGTAACAGGTCAAATGAAAATAAGCGGGAGATAAGTAAACGCCCGCTTATTTTCATTCCGGATTCCCCATCATGAATCCGTTTGACACGGGAATTCTTATTTGTTAAATTGACATCCATATTGATCTCGGGCGTTGTTGTGAAAAACGAACATACGTTTTTTCGTAATGCCTCTGATGATTCTTACCTGATGCCGCATTTGATCTTTACGCTTAACCACCGGGTGATGCAAACATGATAAAAATTCATTCGAACACAAAAGAACTGATCCTTGGCATTATGCTGATTTTCTTTCTGATCGCGGTCTGGGCGGGCGGCCTTGATGCCGCGCCTAAAGAAAAGAAAACCGGCGTGACCCGGCCGAAAGCGGTTGAGGTAAAGGCCTGGGATTGCGCGGGCTGCCATAAAAAGATGATGCTGCCGCGGGATCATGTGCCGACAAGCGAAATGCCCTATGAGGGATGCCTGGTTTGCCACATACCGGGAGAAGGCAATGCCGGCACTTTGAAAGGGAAGATTCCGGGCAGTCACGTGCATGCATTAAAAAATATCAAGTGCGCCCAGTGTCATGGACAGGTCAAGAAGCCCGAATCGGTGGAAATGCGTCAATGCCTGGGCTGTCATGGCGGCACGGCCAAGCTTGCGGAAAGGACAAAGAACGTCAAACCTCTGAATCCGCATACGTCCCCGCACTATGGAACGGAGCTGGATTGTAATCTTTGTCATCACCAGCATTCCAGGTCGGAGGATTATTGCGCGCAGTGCCACAAATTTAATTTTGTTGTTCCTTAATTAGAAACAGCCGAAGTTGGCGAAGGAAAAATGATGATGGCATGTTCGGGAAATTTATCACTGACAAACTGTATGAAGGATGCAGGCAGACGTGTTCTCTCCGGCGGTCCGGTTTACCTGTTTTTTCTTTGCCTGTTTGGCGTATTGTTTCTCGCGGGAGTGGTTGCGGGAATTCACTCCGTTTATATCGCGGGAAGCCGCCACGCCTACGGAAGCTACCGGGAGATCCCGCTGGCCATGCTCATCGCCACCTATACTTTTTTTGTTATAACCTCCACGGGGCTGTGTCTGGTGTCTTCCATCGGGCATATCTTCGGGGTGAAAAGTTTTATGCCCATCGCCAAAAGGGCGGTCCTGCTGTCCGTGATTACCATCATGTCGGGTTTTCTGGTGATCGGCCTGGAACTGGAAAACCCTTTTCGTCTGGCGATATATCTGTTTCTCTCGCCTAACTTTTCTTCCAATATCTGGTGGATGGGCGTTCTCTATTCCTTCGAAGTTGTTTTGCTGATCATCGAATTTACATTCATTATGCTGGACAACCATAAAGCCTCCGCTGTGGCGGGTATTTTAGGCATCCTCTTCGGCGTGGCCGCCATCAGCAATCTGGGAGGGGTCTTTGCCATGCTGAATGGCCGGGAATTCTGGTATGGTTCCTACCTGCCCATTTTCTTCATCGCTTCCGCCCTGATGATGGGTTCGGCCGCGGTGATTTTTTTCACGGTCATTGCCCACCGGATCAAGCGGGAGCCTATCGACGGACCCATGGCAGAGGCTTTGACGGCGGTCGGCAAACTCGCGGGGCTCATGCTGGCCGTGGTCATGTTTTTTACGATCTGGCGGATGGTTACCCTGACGGTGGGGGGAACTCATGAATCATTGGTATTTGACGCCCTGGTCAGCGGTCCTTTCGCCTTTAACTTCTGGGTTTTTGAGGTTATTTTGGGAATGATCGTTCCCTTTATTCTTCTTTTGTGGTCCAGGGGAAGGCGCATCGGGATGATGTTTATCGCTGTGGCACTCATGATTTTCTGCGCCTTTTTTGTGCGTTTGGATATGGTCGTCGCGGGCCAGATCGTCCCCTTGTATTGGGAGCTCGGTGTCAGAGAATATCCTCAGCTTCACACTTACGGCCCCACCTGGCATGAGATTTTTGTGGTTCTGGGCGGCGTCGGGCTTTGCGGTGCCGCGTTTCTGCTGGGGGAAACGATATTTCAAGGCTTTCGCGAAACGCAGGATCCTTTAGTGGCGGAAAGCGGAAAGGTTGACAGCGAAGCATGATTTTTAAAACGCCGGATTCAGAAAAACTGTTTGAAAAATCGGAGGAGATGTCCGAGATGGATCGCCGCGAGTTTTTGAAGATAGGCCTGGTGATCACAGGCGTTTTCGCGAGCGGCACCGTCGTGTCCGCCGTGTCCGCCGCGGAAAAATTATTTCCGCCCGGCACATATGCTGAAAAGTACCCTTATAAACCGCACTACTGCATGGTGGTCCGCGTGGATCAGTGCATCGGGTGCCGCCTGTGCATGACCGCCTGCATTGCCGCCAATTCTGTGCCGTCCTATGGGTGGCGCACGCGGATTTTGGAAAAAGAAGCAAAGTCGGCCGTCGGCCAGAAAAGGGAGTTCATCCCGGTCCTTTGCAATCAGTGCAATAATCCCCCCTGTGTCCGCGCGTGTCCCGTAACAGCAACCTACAAGGATAAGAAAAACGGGATCGTCATGATGGATAACAAAAAATGCATCGGCTGCAAAATTTGCATGGCGGCCTGCCCGTATGACGCCCGTTATTACAATGAAGAAAAAGGCGCCATCGACAAATGCGATTTCTGTTTCGAGTCCAAGCTCTCGCGCGGTGAAAAGAATGTTGCCTGCTCGGTGGCGTGCCCGGCGGATGTCCGTGTTTTCGGTGATCTGTCCAATCCTCAGGATCGTGTTTATAAACTGGTTCATCAGTTGCAGAAGCCCGTCTGGGTCCTCAAAAAAGAATCAGACGCCAAGCCCAATATTTTTTACACGAAAGGGTAGCACGGGTAGAGAAATGCATAAACGGTTTATCATCATATTCAGTTTGTTTTTGGTCTTCTTTGTCTCTTTCGGGGTGACGGCGGCGGAGGAGTTAAAAACCGGCATTCTTTATACCAAACCCCTGGAATCCGTCATTTTCAGCCATCAGGACCATGCACAAAAAGAATTCTCGTGCAGCACCTGCCACAGCGGCCTGTTTGCCATGGAGGCACTCCAGGCTCAGAAGAATAAAGATTTCATCATGGATTCCCTGTATAAGGGGAAATACTGCGGCGCCTGTCATAACGGCAAGAAAGCTTTTGCTTCCGATACGCAATGCGCGCGATGTCACCTTGGCTTCGGCGCCAGGGTGAGAGCTGAAGCCGTTCCCTCGTTCAAAAGAACAGTGACGTTGGGCAGAGGCGTCAAAGGCGTCATGTTTTATCATGACAAGCATCCCCAAAAATGCCAAAGCTGCCATCCTGCCCTCTTTACCCCCAGAGAAGGGGCGAGCGCGATCAGCATGGCGGATCACAGCCGGAATAAGTACTGCTTTACCTGTCATGATCAGGAGGGTAAAAAAGCGTTTGCCTGGAGCGATTGCACCCGCTGTCATCAGAAATCCATTCCCGTTCCGAAGGAAACCATCCATTTCGGCACAGGGAAAAAAGCGATCGCGTTCAGACATGAAAGTCACCAGATGAAGGCGGGCTGCAAAGTCTGCCACCCCGGGCTGTTTGGATTCAAGAAAGGTGCCGCAAAAATTGATTTTGATGATCACCTGAACCGGCAATCGTGTTTTACCTGCCACGCCAAAAAGAACGCAAAGGCCTTTTATGACTGCAACCGCTGTCATAAGGATAAACCGCCCGCCAAACTGGGCGGCCCTGATACGTTAAAGTACAAGACGCCCATGCAGAATGTGTATTTCCATCATGAAAGCCATGCGGAATTTTCATGCAACATCTGCCATCCGGCTCCTTTTGCCATGAAGAAGGGCAAAACAAAAATGGTGATGTCGGAAATGCTTCACGGAAAAACATGCGGCGTCTGCCATAACGGAACCAAAGCATTTCATGCACGGGAATGCGCCAGATGCCACAAAAAGTAACTGATTATTTCAGCGGCCCGTTTGGTGGTTTTCAGTCGCGGAGGGTTAATCCCGCTTAAGCGCGACAAGTGTTAATCCTCCGTTGCTTGCTGCGATAATATGACGTTCATTTCATACCTCGACGGCTTGCTGCGAGGTTGTTGATTCAGAAATTAAAGGCAGAATTGCATTGTGCCGCGCATCATGATAAAGAAACGCGGCATCGTGATTATGAGGAGATGTTTTTTTTGACCCGAAAAAAATCCGTCATCTGGTCTTTTTTTTCATCCGTTCCACTGGCCGTCATTCTTCTATCGCTCATCGCCTGGGTCGCGCTGATTGGAACCCTTGTGCCTCAACGGGAGTCAGCCGCGGAACTGGCCGGCCGAATCTCTCCGGGGCTGTTTTCCTTCTTACAGAAAATCCAGGTCTTTGATCTGTATCACTCCGTCTGGTTTTTCCTCCTGATGGGACTTCTGGCGGTCAATCTCATCATCTGTTCGCTCGATCGCTTTCCCATGGCATGGCGGGGTTTCCTCATGCGGCCTGTTCCTCAGGATGAAGACGCATTCAAGGATATTCCGGAAACCAATAAATTCCAGACAAAAGCCGGTTTGCAGAAAGCGGCGGCCCTGGCCGATCAGCTCCTGAAAAAGAAGTATCGTGACAGCTTGCGGACCGATGCGGCCGACAGAGTCTTTCTTTGCGCGCAGAAGGGACGCTTTTCGCTTTTCGGCGTTTATGTCGTTCACGCGAGCATTCTCGTTTTAATTGCCGGCGCCATCATCGGATCAGTATTCGGGGTTGAAGGATACGTCAATATTCCGGAAGGAGAGACGGTCAACGCGATTCATTTGCGCAGCGGCGACCGGTCCCTTCCTCTGCCTTTTTCCGTTCGTTGTGATAAATTTACCGTGGAGCTTTACGAAAGCGGCGCGCCGAAGACCTTCCAGTCGGATCTGACATTCCTGAAGGACGGCAAAGTTTCCCGATCGGGAAAGCTGCTTGTCAATCATCCCGTTGAGTTTGAAGGATTCCGCTTTTACCAGTCAAGCTATGGCGCCGCGCCTGGAGGCAAGGCGACACTGGCGTTGCTGAGAGACGGCGGCCGCCGCGACGTGGTCAATGTCGCGCAGGGATATACTTTTGCGCTTCCGGGCAAAGAGGGAACGTTTGAGGTTTTAAGAGTGGAAGAAAATCTGATGAAAATGGGGCCGGCGATAAAGGTTGCCGTCCGGTCCGGCAGACAGGAAGAGACTTTCTGGGTTTTTCAGCAGATCGATCGGATCAGGGAAATGAACCCTGAAATTATTGCACAGGTTCCGATGTTTAATCCCGGTCTTTTCCGCCCTTATACATTCACGCTGATGGGGCTTGAGGAAAAATATTATACCGGCCTGCAGGTCAACAGCGATCCGGGCACGCCGGTTGTGGCCCTTGCCGCGGTGCTTCTGATTGGCGGATTGATGATTATTCTGTTTTCGTATTCGCGTTCGATCTGGATTCGCGCGGATCAGGAAGGCGATCGGGTTCTCATTGCCGTTACAGGACGAAGCCATAAGAATCAGGCGGGGCTTCAAAAAGAAATTCAATATCTGCTTGAGGAACTGAAGGACAGTCTGGAGAAGTCCAAATGATCAATACGACAATCCTGAGCTGGGTGACGTTTATTTATTTTGCCGCTTTTGTTTTTTACCTTTTCCGGATGATTCTGGGCCGTGAATTCTGGGGGAAACTGGCTACATGGACTGCGCTGGCCGGGCTTGTCGCCCAGAGCGTCGCTTTAATCATCCGGTGGAAAACATCCTATGATCTGGGTATGGGACACGCGCCTCTGTCCAATTTTTATGAGTCGCTGATTTTCTTCGCCTGGACCATTGTCCTGCTTTATCTGCTCATGGAGTGGCGCCTGAAAAATCGCAGCATCGGTGTTTTCGTCATACCTGTGGCGTTTCTGCTCATGGCTTACGCTTCCATCGCTCCCGGAATCAATAACCGGATTGAACCCTTGATTCCCGCCCTGCAAAGCAATTGGCTGACATCACATGTCTTGACCTGTTTTATGGGCTACGCGGCGTTTACCGTGGCTTTTGCGCTGGGGCTCATGCTCCTGATCAAAAGCGCGACAGGAGAAAATAGTTCCAGAGCCGGTGTTTTCATGCGTCTGCTCCCCACAGAATATCAGATGGATGAACTGATATACTCCAGTACCGCTTTGGGGTTCATTTTTCTGACGCTGGGCATTGTGACCGGTTCCGTCTGGGCGCACTATGCCTGGGGGTCCTACTGGAGCTGGGACCCGAAAGAAACCTGGTCGCTGATTACGTGGATTGTTTACGCCGTCATGCTGCATGTCCGGCTGGTGCGGGGCTGGCGGGGGAAGCGCATGGCGATGATGTCCATTGTCGGTTTTGGTTGTGTCTTGTTCACCTATCTGGGCGTGAATCTTCTCCCGAGCCTGCACAGCTACATGACTTGAGGCCCCCTCTCCCTTGAGACCCTGAAGGGCGCGCGCGGGAGAAGGGCAGGGTGATGGTAAAATTCTTTATTTCCGCAGAAATTCAATGACTTCATTAATATCCGGCAATTCCTTGATCGGATAAACCTTGACAAAGATCGCTTTTCTTCCCTCATCAAGAATCACGTTGGCGCGTTCCGAGAATCCGAATTTGTCGATGAAAAGACCGAGCTTGGCGGCGGTGCCGCCGTGAGGCCAGAAATCTGAAAGCAGATCGACTTTTTCAATGCCCAGACTTTTTGCCCAGGCCTTCTTGCAGGGGACGGCATCCACTGAAAATCCAAGCGGCACGGTGTTGAGCTTTTGGAAGGTTTCAAAGTTGGCTTCCAGCGACTGCATCTGCCTGGCGCAAACCTCCGTCCAGGCCAGCGGATGAAAAGACAGCAAAATCTTTTTGCCTGCCAGTGCCGCCGTATCCACGATCGCTTCCGTGTGACTCTTTAATGAAAAATCCCCAAATACATCTCCGACTTTAATCCTCGACATAAAGATCCTCCTTGGTCGTTTTATAAGCAATTGTCTGCACACATGGATCAGCCGTTGGGCATCAGCCGGGCCGCGAGCTTGGGCTATCTGTCTTCAGTCTTCAGCCCTCAGCCTGTCGCCTTTTGCCTTTAACCTTTATTCGTTCATCACCGGATAATCCGTGTACCCTTTCGGGCCCGGGGTGTAGAAAGTTGATTCATCCCAGCGGTTCCATTTTGCGCCGGCGGCGATTCGCTCCACCAGATCGGGATTGGCAATAAACGGTTTTCCGAACGCCACGGCGTCTGCCAGTCCTTCCTCGATGACCTGCTTGCCGCTTTCCGCGCGGAATCCGCAGTTGATAATCAGCGTGCCTTTGTAACGGGGACGGAAATGCCTGGCGACTTCCTTTACCGCGTAGGGGATGTTATCCACCGGCATCATCGGTTCCACAAAGTGGACATAGGCCAGATTGGAATAATCATTGAGCCGCTCGACGACATGTTCAAATGTCGGGATCGTATCCTTGTCAATGGTAATGCCGAAAAACCCGTGGGCGGAGGGATTAAGCCGGACGCCGACCCGGTTGAAGCCGATCGCCTGGCCCACTTCATGAAGGGTTTCAAAAAAGAAACGTGCCTTGTTTTCATAAGACCCGCCGTATTCATCCTTGCGGGTGTTGGCGCAATTGACAAAAAACTGATGGAACAGGTAGCCGTTGGCGGAGTGGATTTCAACCCCGTCAAACCCGGCCGCGACGGCGTTTTGCGCGGCCTGGCGGAAGTCCCGCGTGGTATTATGAATTTCCGCGACCGTCAGCGCCCGTGGCGTTGACGTTTCCTTAAAACCCTCCGTTGTGAAGACTTTGTCATTGGCATTGATGGCGGAAGGCGCGACCGGAGGATTTCCCCCGTGAAAATCGGTATGCGATATGCGGCCCACATGCCAGAGCTGGCAGAAGATATGGCCTTCCTTTTCGTGAACGGCTTTTGTAACCAGCTTCCAGCCTTCAACCTGCTCGGGGCTGAAAATTCCCGGCGTGTTGATATAGCCCACGGCCTGCCTGGAAACCTGTGAGCCTTCCGTGATGATCAAACCGGCGGAGGCTCGCTGCGCATAGTACTCAGCAATCAGCGGCGTGGCTTTATTTTCGGGATTATCCGCCCGGCTGCGGGTCATGGGCGACATGAAAACCCTGTTGGGAAGTTCCATGCGTCCGACTTTGATCGGTTTTAAAAGCGTGTTATTCATGGTGCCCTCCTGAATCGATGTGATGTTGATTTATTCCTTTCAACAGGCGCCGTTATCGGAAAGCCAGAACGAACTTTGTTTGAGGTATTATAATCAGGCTGGCTCCATACTGTCAAGCAATAGGACGTTTGCCGTTATGACCATCAGACGTAAAAAAGGTGTTTAGGCTTTAGACTATTAGGTCTGTTTTGATGGCCTTCGGCCATTT
This sequence comes from uncultured Smithella sp., assembly GCA_964509625.1. Lineage (GTDB taxonomy): Bacteria > Desulfobacterota > Syntrophia > Syntrophales > Smithellaceae > UBA8904. The sequence continues at coordinate 10,456 of CAZDYR010000030.1, forward strand.
ATTTAAATAGCGGCGCGGAAAGCGCCTTCACTTAAACCTAACAGCCTGCAGCCTACAGTCTAATAACCTATTAATTCTATTCAATCGCCATCAAGGATTGCCAGCGCTCCCATTCGGTGGCGTGCGGCAGGCCGCGGTCTTTGATCAGCTTTAAGATCGGCTCTTCGTTGAACCGCAGATAAGGATTGATTTTCCGTTCACAGGCGAGTGTGGAGTATAGAAAATCGGGATCATAATTTTGCCGGAAAAGTTCGATATCCTGATTTTGCGGTTCCAGATGCCGCGCGAAAGCCAGCGAATCGCGGACATAGTCATGACCTGCGAAAACGCGTGTGTCGTCAGGCAGAGCCATCAGGCGCTTGACGGAGTTGAAAAATCCTTTCAGATCGCCCGAAAAGCAATTGCCGACCGTGCCGTTGAAAAGGGTGTCGCCGGTGATCAGAATAGTTCCCGTGTGGAAGCAAATCGAATCCCTGGAATGCCCCGGTGTGCGGTAAACGACAACCGGTTCGCCGTCAATCATGATTTCTTCATTATCCGCCAGTGCCGTGCAATCCAGAAAGACGGCTTTTGTTTTTTTGAGCAGATGATCGTCGCCCGGCGTGTGGTCGTAATGCCGGTGGGTATTGGTGACAAATTTCAGCGTCAGCTTATATTTTTCCAGAAACGCCAGAATTTCCTGCCACGCGCCGCCGTCAACAGCCATCGCCTCCGTCTGTCCGTAAAGAAGATAAGCCAGATTGTCGCCAAACCGAAACTGTTCAAT
>CAZDYR010000030.1:11321-12485 GCA_964509625.1 uncultured Smithella sp.
TATGGAGCATGTCATTCCTTTACTTGACGATCTTAAAAATTTCCCTGGCCTTCGGGTCGGCGGCCGTTCGCAGGAGTTCAAATAAAACCATCTCCGTTGACGTGATCTGGGCCCCCGCGCTTTTGATGGCTCCAATGCCGATCTCACGGTTTTCCGGTGTGCGCGACGAGACGGCGTCGGCGACCAGGTGAACATTATAGCCGTTCTGCATCAAGTCCAGCGCGGTCTGATACACGCAGATGTGACATTCAATGCCGGTCAGGACCACGTGCCGGCGGGTGAGGGATTCGAGCTGGTCATGAAAGGTTTGATTGGCCCAGCAGCTGAAGGTTTCCTTGGCGATGGGCTTAAAGCCTGCCAGTTCCTGAGACAGTTGGGCAATGGTCGGCCCCAGTTTCTCCGGGATTTGCTCCGTCACCATAATAGGCAGGTTGAGCGCTTTAAAACCCTGGATCAGCTTGACGTTGTTGGCAAAAAGAGTTTCCTTGTCAAACATGGCCTGGGCCAGTTTGCCCTGGAAATCGATCATGATCAATACGGCGGCTGTGCGGCTTAACATTTTCCCTCCCTCCCTGTCTTTTTCTCGCTGACAAGGAACGATAGTTAATTTGCTTAATCCTTGTCAATCATTATTATTGCTGGTAAAAGGATGAAAAAACCGGGGGAAGAAAGATGACTTTGCCCGCCTCTGAAGATATCCTTCTGCATGAATATCGCGACGGCAGTTTGACCGAGGTGTCGCTGCCGTTTTCCACGGAATATGCCGTGCTTCTGAAGATCAACGGAAGCCCTTACGTCACGATGGCCTGTTCCGGCAATTACCTGCGGGAACATATTACCGGTTATTTAATCACCGAGGGCATCATCAGCGGCACGGATCAGATTGATCAAATGGACATCGACGAGGCTAATCTGACGGTCGATGCCGTTCTGGCCGGGGATAAGATCATCGCGGAAAAACTCGAACGGATTAAAACCATTTCCGCGGCGGGAGGCCGCACCAAGAAGGGACTGCCGTCCGATGATCTGATCCGCAAAAATCTGCCGCAGGTGCGCGCGGAGGTTGTTCTTCTGTCCATGAGCGAATTTCTGAACTATTCGCGTGAACATGAAGCCACGCACGGTGTCCACAGCGCGGCGCTTTATTCGCTTGCGGGGGAACGT
>CAZDYR010000031.1:0-6848 GCA_964509625.1 uncultured Smithella sp.
GAGTGTCCACGATCTCCTGGCACAAAAACTGTCCACGAGGTCCTGGCACTCAACAGATAGTTTATAGTGAATAGTGGATAGTGGATAGTGGATGGTGGATGGTGAATGAAGAAAAGTTCGATGTTCAAAGTTCTACGTTCAATGTTTAAGGCTCCAGGTTTAATGTTCTTTATTCAATGTTCAATCCCGCTTATGCGGGACGCGTGTTGATTCTCCGCAGCATGCTGCGAGATAGTTGATTGGAGGAGATCAAATGAAAGCTGACTTTTTCTGCTGGAACAAGTGAACGACGTGCCGGAAGACAAGAGAGTATCTCTTGCAAAAGAAAGTAGAATTCAATGAGCGGGATTTTTTTAAGGAGCCGTTTACACGGCATGAAATTGAAGGTCTTTTGCAGGGTAAGCCTGCCTCGGATATGTTCAGCTTCAAGTCGCCCAGTTTCAAAGCGCTGGGCCTGAAACCGGATACCCTCAAAGATCATGATCTTGTTAATTTGATGCTCAAGGAGCCGCGACTGATCCGCCGCCCGGTTGTCAGAATCGGCAGGAAGGTTTATTTCGGCGCGGACAGCAGAGTGCTGGCGGAGATATTAGGATAGTAAATATCAAACGGCTGTTTGGTAATAACCAGGGTGGAAGGACATGAAAGAAAAAATTATTTGTTTCAGTCATGGATTATCACATCAGGATATTGAGAAAGGGAAAGAGTCATTCCAGAGCATGAATCCGGAAGACCCTGAACTGGATGTGACGGCTCTTGATGGATCCATGCTGGATTTGCCGGTGGCGGAGGTTTTGGGCGGCGTGCTTTTCGGATCAGGATTCAACACGGCCGAGGCGCTGAAACCATCGGAAGTAGATTCATCTCCCGGCGGTCATTCTTACAGGGTTGTTGTCGTTCACGCTCAGGAACGCGAGCAGGTTTTGCAAGTGATGAGAAGCTTCAAGGCTGTGCTTCCCGACCCTCAGAATATCATTTTTGCGGTGATAACCCAGACAGCTCTAAACTGGACTTTTAAAGATTATTTCGGCCATCTGGGACAGGAGCACGAGCAGATGAAAGCCAGGAGGGCGAAGACAGAGAAGATTGGTGATAGTGAATAGTGGATGGTGAATGGAAGAAGGACAGGGGAGGAAGGTGTGAGGAGTGAGGGGCCGCGGCATCCACCCTTGCCGGCGGGGGATAGAAGATTAGGCGGATGGAAAAGGTGATAGGCGGTAGGCAATGGGTAATGGGCAATGGGTAATAGGTAATGGGGTTGTTTTTTGGCTGGGATTATCACGAATCAACCACCTCGCAGCAAGCTGTCGAGGTATGAAATGAACATTGTTATATCGCAGCAAGCTGCGGAGAATTCACTCTCGTCCCGCGCGAGCGGGATTAAATATATGAAACATCAACTTGCGGCAATTGGCCTTGCTCCATTATGGATTCCACAGGCTCTCTATGTTCGCTGGGTAACACCCAGGCTTTCTGAACCACAGGGCGAGCGGTCCGGCACGCACGGTTCCGGTCCTGTTCTGCGACTGATGATTTTGGGAGATTCCGCGGCGGCGGGCGTGGGTGTGTCCACCCAAAACCAGGCCCTGTCCGGTCAACTGGTTTCAGCGCTTGGATCTGATTTCCGTGTTTCCTGGAAACTGATCGCGAAAACCGGCCACAAAGCGAAAGATGTGCTGGCAACGCTTATGATGCTTGCCCCCGAGCCGTTCGATTTTGTTGTCACGTCGATCGGCGTTAATGACGTCACCCACGGAACCGGCACACAAAAGTGGATGGATCAACAGGCGAGGATTGTTGATCTGCTTCAATCCAGATTTCAATCCCGGCACATTATCTTGTCCAGCGTGCCCCCCATGCACCTGTTTCCCGCTCTGCCGCAGCCTTTGCGGTGGTATCTCGGCGCGAGAGCAGGGCAATTTAACCGTGCGTTACGGCATTTCGCCGACGGCTGTGAACCATGCGTGTTCGTTTCGATCGATTTTCCGCTGGAGACAGCGTATATGGCGGCAGACGGTTTTCATCCCGGCGCCCCCGCCTATGCTCTTTGGGCCGGACATATCGCCGATGTTATCCGAAGCAGAATCTACACCACATGAAAAGGCGTGTTCGGAGATCATCTGTACGTCATGAAACGCGCGCTACTTGAGCCGTCCTTTGGCGTCAAGGCAGTTTTTCTTCATGTCCCGCCACAGTCTGATTCCCATCCGCCGATGTTCGCTTAAGATCTGTCTGAGCATATCCGGTTCCGTGTTGGGATTGATGGTGATGGCCCGGAGCACAACGATCTTTCTGGGGGTGTATTTTGTCGATTCGATCTGAGTACGGGAGACAAATGACATATCGTGATCACGGATGGTCTTGTGCAGGTCAATGTTGAGGTTGTTAATCAGTTTGTTGACGGCTGTGATGCGCTCCGAATTCTTTTTGGGATCTTTCATCAGCCGGTCAAGCAGTGATCTGAGTTCTTCCGGAATGAAACGGTAAATAATGATGAAAAGTTCCGGTTTGTTCATCAGTTCGAAAAGAGGGTCCCGCTCAACAAGCTTTGTAAAAGTGTGTTGCAGGTTGCGCGCGTGGTCAAATAGAAGCTTGTAGCCGGTTTTGCCGAAAATTTTGATGGACGCCCAGGGTTTGAGGCAGGCGAAGGGCCGCGATCCTTCAATGGTAAACCGTCCCTGATCCACGGAACCTTTACGGATGATGTAGTTGGAGGTATGGTAAAGAAATCTGGAATCCTCTACATTTTTGAACACGCAAATTCCCATGCTGTTAGGCGCGTAAAGAAGCTTGTGGCCGTCAACGGTCACCGAGTCGGCCTTTTCAATGCCCTTCATCATTTCCCGCGCGCCTTCCATGAGCAATGCTCCGCCGCCCCAGGCCGCGTCCACATGGAAGTGGGCGCCGATCTTTCGCGCGATGGCGGCCAGGGCGTCCAGATCGTCAATATTGCCCGTTTCCGTTGTTCCGGCGATGCCGACCACGGCAACAAACTTGGTCGGCTTTCCGGCAAGCCGGTCTTCTTTCCGGATGTTTTCGATGATGGATTGAAGCTTATGAATATCAATTTTATTGACACAGGGCAAAACGGGGACGCGGATGACTCCCTGATCACCGATGCCGAGAATGCTGCCCGCCTTGCTGATGGAGTAATGACCGCGCCGGGAAACAAAGAACAGAGCCTGCCTGTAACCATAATGATTGAGCGCCCGGACAAGCCCCTCAGTGCGGATTCCCTTGAATCCTTTGTTGTCGGGCGGAAAAGCCTTGGCCATCGCCAGCGTTAAGGCGGTCACATTGGCGACCGTGCCGTCCGATGTGATGTTGCCCATGGCGATTTTCGGATTCTGAATTTGCCTTTTATAAAAATCCGGATTGCCGTTGTAAATGAGCTGGTGAATCCAGCATAAAAATTCCCTTTCGACAAAGGATGACGCCTTGGCGCTTTCGATCTTCACCTGGTTCTGGTTGAGGCTGATGGCAATCATTTCCAGCAGGATCATGAAGTAGGGGACGGCGCTGGTCATGTGTCCGATGTAATAAGGATTGGCCACTTTGACGGAATGCTTAACAACATTGCGCTTGATTTCGTCCAGGACATCCCTGATCAGATGGGGCTTTTGGGGCATTTCGATGGTATTGAAGATTTTCGCCAGATCTTCCATGGAAACGGAGGAGTGAATCCCGCCCCGCTCTTTGAAAAAATCATGAATCAGATCGAGCAGGTGAACGCCGAACTCTACAAACCGGTCCGATGAGTCGGGCATGATGAAGAGCTTTCTCATGTATTCCGGAGTGCTTTCGATCCTTTTTTCTTTCCGCTTTCCGCCCAGTTTGAGAGATTCCATGTCAAACGGCCCGTTCCTTCCGGTAGTATCTGGGATTCCATATCACAAGACGGGGATTGGTCAAAAGAAGAATATGCAAAAAAATGCAAAGAAAAGACGGCCGGCTTGCAGCCTGTTTGCAGATCGCGCCTTTCTTCATTGCTGTTGTTAAAAAAAAATGACTATGGTAAATCAACGCGTCCGTCTTTTTTCAGGAAAGGGTTTGTTCATGCAGGATATTATTAAGAGAGTTCACGCGCACATGCCGTATCATCTTCTGCCTAAGTATATGCCGATGATTCTGGAGCGCCGACTTAATCCGGAAATCTATTTCAACCACTACGCGCTCGCGTCTCTTGATAAAAATGAATGCCGCAAGGAAGCCGCACGACTTAAAGACGCCGGACTGAAAGTGACCTTTCACGCGCCTTTTATGGATCTGAGGCCCGGCGCGCTTGATGATCAGGTCCGCAAGACCAGCCTGGACAGGATCAGGCAGGCCTTCGACCTGATTGAGTTTTTTCAGCCGCTGAAAATTGTCTGTCATCCGTCCTTTGATGACCGCTACTACGTGAACTGCGATGATTTGTGGCTGGAAAACAGCGTTCGTTTCTGGAGTGAGCTGATCCGTGTGGCTAAAGACACCGGAACCGTCATCGCGCTGGAAAACGTTTATGAAAAAGAGCCGGACATTCTGCGGAAACTCATGGAGATTCTTTCAGGCGATCATCTCTGCTTTTGCTTCGACACGGGGCATTTCAACGTTTTCGCGAAAACACCTTTAAAAACCTGGATGGAACAGATGGGGCGGTATATCGGCCACCTGCACCTGCACGATAATTTCGGCAGGTTTGATGAGCATTTGCCGATTGGCGCGGCGACATTCCCGTTTGAGCAATTATTCACGGAGCTCAGGGCTCTGAAAGCCAGACCGACCATCACGCTGGAAGCCCATTCGCAGGAGAATCTCTGGCAGTCGATGGCCAATCTTCAAAAGATGTCGCTTCTGAATTTTCTCAATAACGGGGATTAAATGCTGACGACGGGAGAATAATGTGCTCAGGTATCTGATCAAAAGAATTCTCTTCATGATTCCGCTTCTGCTGGGGATTACGATCATCTGTTTCTTCGTGATGCACCTGGCGCCGGGAAAGCCCACGGATTTACAGACGCAGATGAATCCGAAAGCGTCGGCGGAAATGAAAGAGCGGCTGATGAAGATGTATGAGCTGGATAAGCCCATTCATGTTCAATACTGGTCGTGGCTGAAAAAACTCGGACGAGGCGATCTGGGGACGTCTTTTTCATCCGACCATCGGCCGGTCGCCGATAAAATTCTGGAGCGCCTGCCCGTTACCATTATTATTAATTTGCTGTCTCTGATCATTATTATCGCGATAGCCGTGCCGATTGGCGTGCTGTCGGCCGTTCATCAGGATTCGCTGTTTGATAAGATCACCACGGTGGTTGTCTTTATCGGTTTTGCCGTGCCCACCTTCTGGCTGGCGCTGCTACTGATGATCTTTTTCGGTATTCACCTGGGCTGGCTTCCCCTTTCGGGACTGCGCTCCCTCAATTATGAATACCTGAGTGTCTGGGGCCAACTGACCGATCTGGCCAAACATCTGATTCTGCCGGTTTTTATATCCGCCTTCGGGGGGCTGGCCGGGCTTTCCCGTTACATGCGGGCCAACATGCTGGAGGTGATACGCCAGGATTACATTCTGACGGCCCGGGCCAAGGGGTTGAGCGAGAGGCAGGTGATCTATAAACATGCCCTGCGCAACGCGCTTTTGCCGGCCATCACCATTCTGGGATTATCGATTCCCGGCCTGATTGGCGGCAGCGTCATCTTTGAAACGATTTTCGCGATCCCGGGCATGGGGCAGCTGTTTTACATGTCGGTGATGGCTCGTGACTACCCCACGGTGATGGGGATACTGCTGATCGGCGCTGTCCTGACCCTGGTGGGGAATTTGATTGCGGATGTGTCTTACGCGGTGGCGGACCCGCGCATCCGCATCTCTTGAGAAACTTCCCCGCCCCTCGCGGACGGGGTACATATCTTGAGGTGAGATTAGACTGGAGATGAACTTCTGGGAAATGTTTTATAAAAACAAGCTGGCGCTGACCGGTTGCGGAATTGTGATTCTGCTGTTTATTGTTTCTTTTCTGGCGCCGTGGATCGCACCCTATGATCCCGGCGCGATTGATCTGAAACAGGTCCTGGCGCCGCCGTCGGGCCAGCACTGGTTCGGCACGGACCAGCTGGGGCGCGATGTATTTTCCCGGATGATCTGGGGGGCGCGCATCTCCCTGAAGGTCGGTTTTGTCGCCACGGGTCTCGCGATTCTGATCGGGATGGTGCTTGGCGCCGTTGCCGGTTATTACGGCGGCTGGATCGACGCGGTAATCATGCGCTTTGTGGACATCATGCTTTGTTTTCCCACTTTCTTTCTGATTCTGGCGGTGATCGCCTTTCTGGAACCTTCCATTTGGAACATCATGATCGTGATCGGGCTGACCGGCTGGATGGGCGTGACGCGGCTGGTGCGGGCGGATTTCATCTCGCTTCGCGAACGGGATTTTGTGCGGGCGGCGAGGGCCATAGGAGCAAACGACGCGCGGATTATTTTCATGCACATTCTGCCCAACGCCCTGGCATCCATCCTGGTCGCTGCCACTCTGGGCATTGCCGGCGCGATCCTCACGGAATCGGCATTAAGTTTTCTGGGGATCGGTGTGCAGCCGCCGACACCGAGCTGGGGGAACATTCTGACGGCGGGTAAGGATAACATCGACATCGCCTGGTGGTTATCGCTTTATCCGGGACTGGCGATCCTGATTACGGTTGTGGGCTACAATCTGCTGGGGGAGGGAATTCGCGACGCGTCCGACCCGCGCTTGAAGAAATAAGGCTTGCCGGAGCACATTTTCGCATTTTCACTTCTGCTTTACATCGGATTTGTCGAGTAATTCCATCGCGGTTTGCAGGTCACGGACAAGAATTTTTCTTTCCAG
>CAZDYR010000031.1:6858-8959 GCA_964509625.1 uncultured Smithella sp.
TATTTACCCACAGAGACATTCGGTTGAATTCTTTTAAAAATGCTTTCAAGTTCTGAATCCTCGATATGGATGTGACTGATTTTCCATTTTTCGTTTTCCCGGACCAGCGTGATGAATTTTTTTAAAGGCTTTTGCTTTGCTTTGCTGAATAAGCCGGATAGCATGTTTGTGTCTTTCTGGGGTGTGAGAGTCACGCTGACCTTCAACTCGTTGGGGGTCAGGAGTGGAATCCACATGTTTTCCCGTTCGATCTTAATGGAATATTTCGGGTTTTCCATGAGATCAAAATACTCCAGCATGGCAAGCTCAAGCGTAAAGTGGAACTTCATGGTCTCGTAAAAAGACTTCTGTCTTGCTTTTTCTTTTTCCGTGTAAAATTGCAACGCGGCGGTGTAGTTCTTTGATGACATGTTCTGGATGAACTGCTTGACGTCACTTTGAGCATTGTTATTGATTCCCAGCACGGAGACAAAAACCAGAAATAGAATAAAACTAAAAAACGCGATCACCATAAAGATTTTAGTCGAAAGCTTGAATTTCAGCATAACGGTTCCTTATCTTTGCTCTCTTGACGGTAATATTTTCCGCATACGGCAATGCCTGTCCTGAAAAGGACTGCCGGCACATCGGCTTTTTTGGAAACGATTTTCCTTCTACACAGAATCTTGCCGGAAATCAAATTAATATTAACGAACAATCCCTCGGCAATCAGCGGGGTATGCGAGGAAAATCATGATATCGCAGCAAACCGCGGTGAATCAACACTCGCCGGGCTTAGGCGGGATTGAAATGGTGATGATCTGAAATGAGACGGACCCGGAAAAATCATCGGAGAGCCTGTCGGTTATCTTCACAGGAGCAGGGTGTGGGTGAAATAACATTCAGGGTGACCATTGTTTGATGTACTTTTCCAGCTGGGCACCTTCCTGAAACTGGGGATTGAGAAGCAATGCCTGGCCGATTGCAACTTCGGCGTTTTTCTTCTGCCCTTTTTCAATATACGCCCGTGCAAGATTATAAAACAGATTTTCGTCATTCGGAGAAACGGACAGCGCTTTTTTATACCGGATAATGGCCTGATCGAAATCGCCGGATGCTCTGAGGCTGATGCCGGTTTCATTGTAAAACGATAGAACCAGCGATCCCAGGCCGTCATGGACGGCAACCAGTTCCCGAAGGGCGGATGTTTCCCCTCTTTCCACCAGCGAGATCATCATTTTTGCAGTTTTTTGATCTTCTGGGCTGAGATAATCCAGTTTGAGGAACTCGACTGAATCGGCGTTCAGCAGCACATCTGTAATTTCATTTTCTTTGATTTTGATCAGCTCACAGATAAAGTCATGAGATGTCGCAAAATCACTATCGCGAAAATTAACCTCTCCGTATAAATCATTAAACTCCATGGAGGCGGAGATGGATTTTTGAAAATTATTGATATCATTAACTAAATATTTCTTTTCGTTCCGCGGGATATTTTTCATGCTGATAAACGCGTTTAGAATATCCCTCAAAGCGACGATGCTGGAAAAAAGGTTGCCTTCCTGAAGACTTTTTTTACCTTCATAGAGTCTGTTCATGGCTTCAGAAGGGCTGTTAATTCTTTTGTTCACCATTGCTGCTGTTCCTGTTGTGATTTGCTTATCAATTTGTATCTATTACTTATATACGGCAGTCATGCCGCTAAACTTAAATGTTATTTGGTCAGGGTTTATCTAATAAAATCTTGGGACTTGATTCTGTCGCCAAAATATAATACTAGTCCGCCACTGTTGTGAGTTATTCAGAAAATCATATGTGTGAATTTTCTCAGGAGGAGTTCAATGTCCAAAAGGGTTAATGCGGAACTAATGAAAATCGATCGCCGGATTATTTCCCGCAAATTACTGGCCGGGGAATTGTCCGAAAAGGATTTAACCGGCCTTTTAAGAAGACTTCCCGATGTCTCGGAGAATGCCGAAGAAATTCCGTTTCAAGCAAACGAAAAGTAATGATGCTGATTGACTCCCACGCCCATCTGGAGATGAAAGAATTCGATCCCGACCGGAAGGAAGTGATCGAACGCGCCGGGCTTGCGGGTGTTGATCTCATTGTCACCGTGGGG
>CAZDYR010000031.1:8969-12281 GCA_964509625.1 uncultured Smithella sp.
GGACAAATCCGGGCCTGAGCCGTAAAGCGATATCGATTGCCCGTCAACACGAGAACGTTTATGCGACTGTCGGAATCCATCCCCACGATGCGGCCGGGGCTGATGATCAAACGCTGGATGAAATGAAGTCTCTGGCGCGGGACCCGAAAGTGGTCGCCTACGGTGAAATTGGTCTGGACTATTTTCGCAATATCTCTTCCCGTGAAAAACAAATCGAGATGTTTGCCAGGCAATTGGAATTGGCCGGAGAGCTGAATCTGCCCGTTATCATCCATGATCGTGACGCGCATGAGCAGACGCTCCGGATGGTGAAAGCCTCGGGAGTCCGCCGGGGAGTATTTCATTGTTTTTCCGGCGACTGGCCAATGGCCAGGCAATGCATCGATCTGGGTTTTTATGTTTCCGTGCCCGGTGTCGTGACCTTTGACAAGTCCAGAGTGCTTCAGGAGGTTGTCAGGCAGTTGCCGCTTGATTCAATGCTTCTGGAAACAGACTGCCCCTATCTCACACCGGTACCTCACCGTGGTAAACGAAACGAACCATCATTTATCGTCCATACCGCAAAGAAAGTGGCTGAAATCAGGGGCATGAATTGGGAAGAAGCAGCGCAGGCCGCAGCCGCCAACACCTGCAGACTTTTCCGGATGGAATCGGTCGCCTCGAAATAGCCCGGGCGATTTTTTGTGAAATCTGATAGACAATCTGACCATGAAAAAAGACAAGGATGCACCGACAAAGAAAGCCGTGGTATTGCTTTCAGGCGGCGTCGATTCCGCCACCACACTGGCTGTTGCCCAAAGCGCGGGGTTTGAAATATACGCCTTGAGTTTTCGCTACGGCCAGCGCCATATGGTCGAGCTGGAAGCCGCCGGGCGAGTTGCCCGGTACAATTCGGTGGCCGGGCATCTGATCGTGGATATTGATCTGCGTCTCATTGGAGGTTCCGCATTAACCGCCGATCTGGCCGTTCCCAAAAGCCGCTCGGTGGAAGAAATGGGCAAGGATATTCCGATAACCTATGTCCCGGCTCGCAATACCATTTTCCTTTCTTACGCTTTGGCCTGGGCGGAAGTGATCGGATCTTCCGATATCTTTATCGGCGTTAACGCCCTGGACTACAGCGGCTATCCGGACTGCCGTCCCGAATATATCGAAGCTTATGAGCGGATGGCCAATCTGGCAACAAAAGCCGGTGTGGAAGGCAAACAAAAATTAACCATTCATACACCGCTCATCCATTTGAGCAAGGCAGAGATTATTCTCAAGGGCGTGGAACTGGGCGTCGATTATTCGCTGACGCATAGCTGCTATGATCCGGGAGTAGACGGCTCCGCCTGCGGCCAGTGCGATTCCTGCCTGCTCAGGCTGAAGGGATTTCAGGAAGCGGGGCTTAAAGATCCGGGAAGGTACAAATAGTGGATTGCGGATAGTGGATGGTGAATGGGTAAACAGTATCCGCAATTTCACGAGATACGAACGACGAGATACGAGATACAAGTAATGTATTCCATCAAAGAAATATTTTATTCGATTCAGGGGGAAGGTTTTTACAGCGGCCGTCCGGCGGTGTTTTGCCGTTTTTCCGGATGCAACTTATGGTCGGGTAAAGAAGAAGATCGAAAAGACGCCTTCTGTTCCTTTTGCGATACGGACTTTATCGGAACGGACGGAACAGATGGCGGTTTTTATGAAAACGCAGACCTCCTGATCCGAAAAATTTTACGGTATTGGCCGCCTTCCGACGGACGTCGTTTTGTCGTTTGCACCGGCGGAGAGCCGCTGCTGCAAATCGACGACGCGCTGATTGACGCTCTGCATGAAGAAAATTTTGAGATTGCCGTGGAGACTAATGGTACAATCGCCGCTCCTGCGGGTATTGACTGGGTTTGCGTCAGTCCCAAAGCTCATACGGAATTGGTGCAGACCGGTGGAGATGAATTAAAGCTTGTTTACCCGCAGGCAGGGGTCGAGCCCGAGCAGTATGCCAGCTTAAATTTCCGGCATTTTTTTCTGCAGCCGATGGACGGCCCTGGCGGGGAAGACGCCACAAGACAAGCCTTGGAATACGCGCTGACGCATCCGCAGTGGAGAATCAGTTTGCAGCTGCATAAAATATTGGGGGTTCGATAAGGAATGAAAAATGGAAATTTATAAAGTGTTCAAATTTGATGCGGCGCACCATCTGCCCTGTGTTCCGGAAGGCCATAAATGCGCCAAGGTGCATGGTCATTCTTTCCGCGTGGAAATTCATCTCCGGGGCAAGGCCGATCCCCGCGCAGGCTGGGTGATATATTGAATAAAATAGTGCCTCCCCTGCAAATAGAAGTCACCCGATGATGCCTTAACTTTAAAAGATAATTGACTTTCTCTCTTAAATCGGGATAATTGACTATCATCAACTTTAGATGAATCACTCATATCCAAAACAGCAGGAGGTGTTTTGATGAATACCGTAAAAAAAATATACGCCGACATACCGGAGATCATAAATGTTCCCAAAGAATTTATTCATAGAAAAGGCGAGGTCATTATTATTGTCGACGAGGCTGTTCCCAAGAAGCCATCTTTTTTAAAGGATTTCTATGGATCCATTCCCGATTTTCCTGAAAGAGCTCCTCAAGGGGATTTTGAGGAAAGAGTCCCTCTATGAAATATGTGTTGGACACCAATGCGTGCATCAGAATACTAAAGGGCGATGCTCCTTCCATGCTTCGGAAGATCGACCATGTTTCAAATGATAATATTGTCATTCCTGCAATTGTGCGCTTTGAACTTTATTACGGGGCTTACAAAAGCGGTCGATCAGTAGAAACCCTCAAAAGGCTTAATGATTTTTTAGAGGCTTTTGAACATGCTGATATGGATAGTCGCGTTGGAGAAATTGCGGGGAAACTGCGTGCTGATTTAGAACGAAAAGGACAACCTGTCGGACCGTACGATTTACTCATAGGCGCAACAGCCTTATCTCTTGGTTGTATCCTCATTACACACAATAAGAGAGAATTTTCCCGAATAGACAATCTGGTTATTGAAGATTGGGAAGAGTAATACCTTTAATCCCGCTTAAGCGGGACGCGTGTTGATTCTCCGCAGCTTGTTGCGATATAACGACGTTCCGTGCATACTTCGGCAGCTTGGTGCGAGGTGTTTGATTATGAGATAATTCCAAGTCACGACAATTAATGCAGCTTTTTTCGGCGGTCAAGAAAATCAAGTGTCGTTCCCCGGAGAGCAGAATTTCCGGCATTTTTTTTTGGCAGCCGATGGACGGCCCTGGCGGGGAAGACGCCACAAGACAAGCCTTGGAATACG
>CAZDYR010000032.1:0-12204 GCA_964509625.1 uncultured Smithella sp.
GGGATGCGGCGTCTGCACGGTGGTTTGTCCCACGGAGGCGTTGAAACTCAAAGAGACAAGGTCTGCCGACTTTGTTCCCGTCTGAGCGGCCGGGGGGACACGCAGCCGATGCATGAATTACCCGTTACGGAAAGTATTTTGAAGATTGTTCTGGCGCACGCTGAAAAAAACGATGTCCGCCGGGTGGTGACGATTCATCTTCAGGTTGGAAAATTGAGCGACCTTGAAGATGAATGGATGCAGCGGTATTTTGATTATGTCAGCCGGGGAACGCCGGCCGATGGAGCAAAACTTCGGATCGAGCGAACGCCGATCAGGCTGGAATGCTCTGCCTGTGCCGAATCGTATACGGTGGAATCCGGGGCCGATATCCAAAAACCCTGCCCTTGTTGCGGATGCACAGGCGCACGGCTGCTTTCCGGACGCGAATATTTCATCAAAAACATGGAGGTCCTGTAGTGGAAGATGTCCGAATGATCGAGGTGAAAGAGGAAATTCTGGCCGATAATAACCAGGTGGCCGCAGGCGTTCGGGAGCGGCTCCGCCTGCGGAAAACCATGCTGTTGAACCTGATGTCTTCACCGGGATCGGGAAAGACCAGCCTGATTCTCCGGACCGCGGAGGCTCTCAGGGGCCGTATAAAAATGGGCGTCATCGAAGCGGACATCGAATCCAAGGTGGACGCTGAAAAAGTAGCCGCGCAGGGTATTGAGGCCGTTCAGCTCCGGACGGGCGGATTTTGCCACCTCGACGCCACGATGGTTACCCAGGGCCTTGATGCGCTGGCCGCGAAGGATTTCGATTTACTCATCATTGAAAATGTGGGCAACCTCGTCTGTCCGGCTGAATTTGACACGGGCGCGCACAAAAACGTGATGATCCTGAGCGTGCCCGAAGGAGACGATAAGCCTCTCAAATACCCGCTCATGTTCAGTATCTGCGACGTGCTGCTGGTCAACAAAATCGACTACCTTGCGCTATCCGATTTCGATCTGGCCGCCATGCGCAAAAGAGTATTGGCCCTGAACCCCCATATAAAAATTCTGGAAGTTTCCTGCAAGACCGGCGCGGGCATTGGCGACTGGATTGAGTGGCTGCAGGGCAATGTCGAGGCGTTTCGCCATAGTTGAGCTGAGGTGAGAAGGATTTATCATCGATTGTATTTCCTAAAACAGCGTTCGGAAATGATGTCGCAACCCATTCTCATCTGCATCTCAGATCCGCTGCCTGTGAGACGCTTATGAGATGACCGATCGGACAGCCTGTCGTCAAAAATAATCCTAACCTTGCGAGAAAGCTTAAGGCATTCGCCGTCAGAACCGGTCTTATTTATGGGTATGGTAATGACTGTTTATCAAAGCATGAGGCAGACGTTGGCATGAGTGTTCAGAGAGGTCTGATTTCTAAAATCGAGCGGTTTTCTCTTCACGACGGGCCGGGTATCCGCACACTGGTGGTGACGAAAGGCTGCCCTCTGAAATGTCTCTGGTGTTCATCGCCTTACACCCAGAGCCCTAAACCTGAAATTCTATACATCAAGTCACACTGCAGGGATTGCCGAGCCTGCCTGACGGTTTGTAAAAACCAGGCCATATCTTTGGACGAGACGGATACCTCCGTCAAAACGGATCGTACGCGTTGCCTGGCCTGCGGCGCGTGCGCTGCCGCCTGCGTCCATCACGCCCGCGAACTCTCCGGCCGGTATTACACACCCGACGAGTTATTGAAAGAAGTGGAAAAAGACGAAGCCTTTTACCGCCGCGGCGGAGGCGGCGTTACCGTGGGCGGCGGAGAGCCGACGCAGCAGACCGTATTCATGGAAGAATTCCTCTCACTGTGCCGGTCTCATTTTTTCCATACGGCCATGGAGACCTGCGCGCTGGCGCCCTGGGATAAATTCTCTCGCCTGCTGGGAGAGCTTGACCTGGTCTATATCGATCTCAAGCACATGAACGAAAAGATCCATCAAGAATGGACGGGAGCTTCCAAC
The DNA here is from genome assembly GCA_964509625.1 of uncultured Smithella sp. Classification (GTDB taxonomy): domain Bacteria; phylum Desulfobacterota; class Syntrophia; order Syntrophales; family Smithellaceae; genus UBA8904. The sequence continues at coordinate 1,991 of CAZDYR010000032.1, forward strand.
CGCGTTATTCTGGAAAACATTGAAAAGGCCGCGCGGCAGCGTGAAATAGTCGTGCGGATACCCGTTGTTCCCGGGTTTAACGACTCCGGGGAAAATATTTCTCAAAGCGCGAAATTCTTAAAAGCACTTGGAAACCGGATTATGCGTCTGGAGCTATTGCCTTATCACCCATTCGGCATTCACAAATACGAGGAATTAGGGAGGGCGTATGCTCTTGAATCCACAAGGCCGCCGACGGATGAGCACATGAAGCGACTTCGTGATATTGCCCGAAATGCCGGAATCGTTGTTGAAATCGGCGGGTAACCGGGCAGAACGGGAGAAAAAAGCCTTGACGTTCCAAAGCATTACAAATTATCTTTAAGCCTCAATTCCTTTGAGGAGAAGAAAGGGGGAAATAAATTAATAAAGGCCCTTTCTTTCCGCCCGTGAAGGAGAGGAAAGTTTGCAAGGAGAAAAACATGGCGGATCTGATCAGCAAATTCACGACGATTGAGCCCACCGAACGGACAAAAAGGCTGCGGGCCTTTTACATTGAAAATACGAAGCGGACGGACCCCGTATATACCATCTACTTCGATCGCGCGATCGCCCGTACGATGAAAGAAACGGAAGGAGAGCCGATGGTGCTCAGGCGGGCCAAAGCCTTCGCGGCGGCAGTCGCTGCCTTTCCGGTGGAAATCTTTCCGGACGAACCTTTTGTGGGCTGGATCGGCGGAGGCCCCACTGATGTTCCGGTAGGCGCGGAACAGTTGGGCGCGCGCCTGGAAATTGAAATCGATCATTACAAACACATGCGCGATGAAGACCGCCGGATCGTCAAAGAGGAAATTATCCCCTACTGGAAAGGTGAAGGCGACTGGAAACGCCACTGGTTTTATCAAAACTACGCCAACCTTCCGCCCCAAACGCGCCATCTGCTTTACGGCGATCCCGATCCGGATCTCGCAAAGATCAACATCATCACTCGCTCGAAACCGCCCGCGATGCCCCGCGTTGATATGAAGGAAGTTGCCGGACAAACAGACGGTCTGGGCCGCGGATTCATCAGTGACGGGATGACGCGCCATCACATCGGGCATTGTTCCTACGGCTACGAAAAAATCCTCAAAAAAGGTTTTCTGGGTGTTAAAAAAGACGCTGAGGACAGGCTGGCGAGACTTGATTGGAACGACCCCGGCGAACTGCGCAAGGTTCCTTTTCTCAAAAGCGTCATCCTCGCGATGGACGCGGCGGCCGGCATCGGCAAGAAGTTTGCCGAGGGCGTCCGAAAAACGATCAAAAAAGAACAAGACCCGGCGCGCCGGGCGGAACTGAAAATAATCGCCGCGATTTGTGACCAGGTTCCCGCCCATCCGGCGCGAACGTTTCATGAGGCCCTTCAGTCGGTCTGGTTTACGCAAATCCTCAACTGGTGCGAAACGCCTATTGTGTTTGCCGTGGGGCCGGGCAAGATCGATCAGTATCTCCATCCCTACTATGAAAAGGACATCCGCGAGGGACGCATCACGAAGACCCAGGCGCAGGAACTGATCGACTGCTGGCTGATGCGCTTCACTCAGGGCGTTTCGCCTTTCATTCCGCAGGCCGGCGCGGCTTATCACATGGATGTCGGCGGACTGAAAAAAGACGGAAGCGACGCGACCAATGAACTATCTTTCCTGTTTCTCGAAGGCATGATGCACACGCGTCTGGTCGAGCCGAATTTCGGCGTGATGGTCCATAGCAAGACGCCTGACGAATTTCTCTCCAAAGCCTGCCAGCTTTGCGTTTTGGGCACCGGGCACCCCATGTTTCTCAACAATGATGTTTTTGCCGAAAACTTTCTGGCGCGAGGCGCACTGGGCGGCCCCCCGGTCCCGATAGAACTGGCGCGCACCAGCGGAGCCATCGGCTGCAACGAGCCGCACGTGGCCAACTACGATTCTGAGTTCAACGTTGGGCCTTTTCTGCTTCTGCCGCAGATGCTGGAGCTCGCGCTCTCCGACGGCTGGAGTCGGTATCACGGACAATACATGGGCGCGCGCACGGGGGACCCGCGGAATTTTAAAACCTTCGAAGAATTGCAGGATGCTTATTTAAAGCAACTGGCCTATTTCGCTTACCATTGCGAAATCGCCAATAAGAATTCCGAAATCACGCTGGCCGAGCGCTATCCCACCATCTACGCATCCGCGCTCATTGAAGACTGCATTGAAAAAGGCATTCCGCGTGAAGCGGGAGGCGCGCGGTTTAACTTTGGTCCCTGCATTGCCACCGCCGGTGCCACGGATGTAGGCGATTCTCTGGCCGCCGTCAAAAAGCTGGTGTTTGACGAAAAGAAAATCACAATGGCCGAGCTGATCGATGCTTTGGAGAAGAACTTCGAAGGATATGAGTCGCTTCACGAAAAACTGCTCGGAGCGCCCAAGTTCGGAAACGACATCGACGATGTCGATGATCTGGTAGCCTGGGTCATGAAGACCTACTGTGACGAGGTGGTCAAACACAAAAACACCCGTGGAGGCCATCTGGTACCTTACCAGAACCCCCTCGTGTGGTACGTGAGCACAGGAAAACTCGTCGGCGCGCTTCCTTCGGGACGGAAGGCCTGGGAGCCTCTCTCCGACGGTATTTCACCAACGCGAGGAGTTGATGTGAGCGGCCCGACAGCCGTATTCAAGTCGGTCGGTAAGATCGACAATACCTCTATCTTTTTCGGACAGACGCTGAACATGCGGCTCAACCGCGACGTTTTCGCAAGCGAAGGCGGCGTTCGAATACTGTCTTCGATGATCCGCGCCTTCGTCGATTTGAAGATTCACCACTGCCAGTTCAATCTGGTGTCGTCCGAGACCCTGCGCGCCGCGCAAAAAAAGCCGCAGGACTATCAGGATCTCACCGTGCGCGTGGCGGGCTACGTTGCTTATTTTATCAGGCTGGGCAACGATGTCCAAAACAGCATCATCGCCCGCACGGAACATGGGGCCTGAGAAATGCGGATAAATGAGATTCCGGCATTTGATCTTTCCATGCCGGGAAAGACAATGGCCATTCAAAACCTGCTTTACTTTTTTCTGCGAAGGATTTCTCGGATTTTTTCCGAAAGTTCGTTGATTAAAAACGGCTTCTGAATAAAGCCCCGTATACCGCCGCGATCCATCACTTCCTTGATCATTCCATTGAGGCTGTATCCGCTGGAAAGAATGATTCTGGCCTCCGGGTTGATGGCACTGATTTTATCCACGGCCGGTCCGCCGCCTCCTCCCGGCATGATCATGTCCATGATCACCAGATCGATCCGATCGCGATTTTGACGATACATTTCCGCGGCCTCCTCTCCGGTAGAGGCGTTTAAAACCTCATAACCAAGGGATCTCAGCATTTCGGTGGTGACCTCGGCGATCATCGTTTCATCTTCGGCCAGAAGAATCGTTTCATGCCCCTGAACGCTTTGGGCGTCGGGCCGGGCATCAAGACGCTCGGCTTGCTTGTCTGAAGCCGGCAAATAGATGTTGAAATTGGCCCCCTGCCCTTTTTCGCTGTAAACGGTAATGATGCCCTTGTGCCCCCGAACAATCCCGTACACGGAAGCCAGCCCGATTCCCGTACCGCGTCCCATCCCTTTTGTCGTAAAAAACGGTTCGAAGATTCGCGCCTTGACCTGCTCGTCCATGCCTACGCCCGTGTCGGTAATGGAAATCCGGACAAACGGTCCGGGCTTCGTATCGTAAGCCCTGACGTATTGTTCATCTAAAAAGAGGTTATGGGACGACAGGTAGATCGATCCTCCACCCGGCATCGCCTGCCAGGCGTTTACAAACAGATTCATCAGGACCTGTTCAATCTGCGCCGGATCGGCCTCAACACTCCAGAGTTCCGGCAGCAGAGCCTGATGGATCTCAATCTCCTTTTTTGTCCGGCCAAACATGGACGCCGTTTTTTCGATCACGTCATTGAGGTTGAGCGTTTTGACCTCGTAACGCCCGCCCCGGGCGTAGGCCAGAAGCTGTTTACTCAAATCGGCCCCGCTCCGGACAATACTCTCAATCGCTTTGAGCTTTTCAAAATACGCGTGACCCGGTGAGAGATCCAGCAGCATCAGCGACGTATAGCCCAGAATGCCCATCAGCAGATTGTTAAAATCGTGGGCAATGCCGCCGGCCAATGTTCCAATGGCCTCCATCTTCTGCGACTGATGGAGCTTTTCCATCAGCTTGCGTTCTTTTTCCTCCAGGTTTTTCCGCTCGGTGATATCCTGAATAATGCCCCGGAAACCGGTGGGCTTTCCGTCTGCATCGCGGATGAGCGATGTCGACGTTATAACAATCCTGGTTTCTCCGTCTTTGCGGATTACTTCACGCAGATAAGGTTTCGCCGGCTGGCCCGTCCGGTAGATCGCTTCGAAAACCTTCCGTATTTCTTCCATGTCTTCAGGTTTGGTAAAGATTTTATGGTTGACGGCGGCAAGTTCCGCGTGCGTGTATCCCATGATGCGCTCGGTTGCCCGATTACAGAAGATATTATACCCTTTCAGGTCGAGCTCGTAGCAGCCGTCTTCGACGTTCTCGACAAAATCCTTATATCTTTGCAGTTCCGCAGTCAGTGTTTTTCGCTCCGTGACATCGCGGCTGACGCCCCGGTATCCCACCGACCGGCCGTCCTTGTCTTTGATCAGGGATACTTCTGTTTCAACGATCCGGACTGTGCCATTTCTGTGCCGGAGCCGGTAATCCACGATGGCCGAATGACCGCTTTTTTTCACATTTGCGAAGGCAGAACGAAGGCGCTCCCTATCGTCATCGGAAGCGAAAACCGCCCCTTCCGCCAGGAAGGCCGCTTTATCATATCCCATCGCTTCATAATTCCGGCGGTTGGTGTAGGTGAGCACGCCCCGAAGATCGGTTTCAAAACAACCGATGAGACCCGATTCGTCGAGAAAATCCCGGTAGCGGGCATTTTCATCCTCTAACAGTCGCAGCTTTTGCTCGCAAGCCTCAAACTTTTTGTTCAGTTTGGTCCATTCTTTAACAAGCTGATCCCTGGTCAGCATGGCCCGGTTCTGCATGGAATAAACTCCGTTTAATAAATTGTTGTACGTGTTACATGAGCATCGTCTATAGTCTGCGTCAAGATAAAAAAACGCTTAACACAAGACATACAGGCTTTGAAGTCAGGGGAAATAATCCATGTGTTTGGAGATGATAAAACAAAAACCCCCGCTCTCACGATGGAGAACGGGGGTGCTAACATTGAATCATGATCAATACGGTGTTGATCAGATCCTTTAATTTGGACCATTATTTAATGGGCACCCACTGGATCATTTCCGGCTGGGTGGTCTTGCTCATCTTCTTGTATTTATCATATTCAGCTTTTGTTTCCGGGAAAGTGAAGAGGTAATTCACTTTGGTGAACTGGCCGTTTTTAACCTGCTGCGTGATGAGACCGCAGTACATGAAACCCTGGTCGTTCATGCCGAATAATTCATTGGGGACTGTATCACCCAGGGTCGGCAGAGCGTTCGGGATGTTGCGGCGGATAACAACCGGATCAAGGGACTGGCACTGCTGAATCGTTTTGGCAAGAACTTTCATCGGGTTATAGTGCAGAACGCATTCCGCGCCCATTTCTCTTTTGTAAGCCGCAACGTATCTGGCTCTGAAACCGGGCACCGCGGGCAGGGGCAATCTCACGAGGTCACCCGTGCTGACCATGCCTTCAAGCGATTTCATGTCTTTAACCACTTTTGCTATATAGTCCGGCTTGGCCTGGTCAATGACAACGAATCCGCCCTTGAAGCCCAGGTTTCTGGCCTGCTCAATGACCAGAACGGTGGGAGCCGAGGGACCGCCGACCAGCAGAAAATCGGGTTTTTTGGCCAGCGCCGCGGTCAACTGAGATGAATAATCCGTTTCTGTGTAATAGTTGGCCGGAAAATCGCCGAGCATGCGTCCGCCTTTAGCGGCCCAAAGATTGTGAAAGGCCTTGCGCCAGGCATCACCGTAACCGCCCGTCGTGACGACGCTGGCATAATTACGCCAGCCGTTTTCCCAGGCCGAATTGGCAAACACCTGAGCATAGGTGACAAAATTCGGAACAGCCGTGATAATCATCGGATGGCCCTTATCCAAAAGTGCATGGATGCTGGTGTAGGCGACAAGAATGAAATTTGCCGGCTGAATGCCCATGATCGCCGCGGCTGAGGTGAAGTTGGGGCTGAAAACAACAATGGCCTTGTTCTGGTTGACCAGGCGCAGGGCGTTGTTTTTAGCCTGAGTCGGGTCCATACGGTCATCCAGTCTTTCCATTTTAAATGTATATTTTTTACCTTTAACGGTAACTCCACCGGCTGCGTTAATTTCCTTAATGGCCATATCGACACCGTACATACAATCCTGACCGTATTCCGCAGCAGGACCGCTGAGCGGTGCCGAAAAACCGATAACAATTTCATCCGCCGCCGAAGCAACCGCGGTCCACATCAGCAATACAGCCACAAACATTGAACACAGTAACGCTTTCCAACTCTTCATTGCTATATCCCCCTTCTCTGGATAATAATTCCGGTCATGAAGAAGTATTTTCATGACTCGGTGTGTAATATCAAATCTCCCTGCCTGACGCCAATGAATGTATATCCCCTTATTTTATAACACGTGTCCCCGGCTTGATAACCTCGCGCTGTTTGAAAGTCTGAATTAAGCCGGATCGCCGGGGATATAAGCGACGATCCGGTGCAGGAGAGTGTCCAAGCACCAACCATAAGCAACCGGCACCGAACATGAATGCCACCCTTCCCGCAAATTCAGGTCTGTGATTTAAGATACACGCCATGCGAATCGCATGAGCACAAATGTCTATACAACGTATGGTTTCGTTCATATTAAGCCGGTATTGTTTTGTCAAGCATTATTTAAAATTTCCATGCTCAGCCTGATGATGCGCGGTATTTGGGCCTGTCTCCTGATCAGTGATCCTGAAATGATATCGATGGCTTGTTTAACCCAGCTTAAGCCCGATAAGCATTTATTCCACATGGTCTGCCGCAACCTCCTTTCCAAAGCCGGTGACAACGCTTGCGGCGATGATGTCTTATCAGCAAACAATCGGCGCCAGTCTCGGCCGCTCCGGCTAAGGCCTTTCCATTGATGCCGGCCCCGTGATTTATGAAACACGTGAAGCATTGACAAATCTGTTAAACATTGAAGATCCGCTGAGTGTCGTCCTGCCAAAAAACGCCGTGGAAGCACTCAATATCGCCCTGCGGGAGGCGCTTCAACCCGGCGAGCGTGCGGTCACGAGCGGCATGGAGCATAGCGCCGTCATGAGGCCGCTCCACTTTCTTGAATCTCGCCGCGGGTGCGATTTTCGTGATGCAGCGGAAGATAGATATCATCCGATCAAGACAAGAAAGAGGGGCATTCTGTTTTCTTGATCAATTGAAGGGATTGCAGCCCGGCCTTCACCGCGCGCCGTCTGCGCATTGCAAGCAGGGCACTTTCCCACAGGGAACTATTCGGTTTAGTTTTGATTTCTTTAATACCGGTCGATGATGTTGATCAGGCCGTGGAAACCATACCGGATCTTTTGCAGAGGGGACGGCCTGCGCAGGGATGCCGGACTTCATTGAAATAGTTTCACTTTGAAGAAAATATCATCGCTCACATCATTTTTTCATTGACAAAAAAATCAACCTGTCTTAGGAATTGAGTCGTCTTCGCATTTTTCACAATAATGCGAACATGTTTTGTGAACAATTTCAAAGCGGTTAAAAGACTCATGATCCTTGGGACGCGGCGTCTGGGCTTTATGACCAAACGGATGATCCTGAAGATAGAACAGATTCACATCTGCAAGCTTTGGAGGCCCTGTGTTCGCAACATTTTCTTCGCCTCAGTGTGTTAAAAACATTATTCGTGCCTTTAGTCAGACCGTTCCGCGTGATGCCCGTCAGGGTATGGCGCCGGCCAATAAAACTTTCCACATATTCAAAGCGTTTCAAACATTCAAGAATCATAAACAAGCAATTCCTAGTTTTTTTCAAAAACAATCGTGCCGGCAATGTTTCGATGCGATTGTTTTCTGTGTCTTTTCTCGGCGCGCCGGACTCCCTGTTGTCCAGCGCTGATGAAAGCGCAAGAAGTGGTTCCCCGGCATTTCGGGAACTTTTTACGATCGTGGTTTTGAAAAAATTTAGATCTCTTCATCGAGGGTGAAAAGGCATGTGGACTTATATTCAGACGGTTGTCGTTTATACTTTTTTGCTGGGTTCAATTTATCTTCTCATTTCACTTGGTTTTTCTCTGATCTGCGGGGTGCTTAGGATTTTTCATCTCGGATACGCCTATATTTTCCCCCTGACGGTTTACGGCACCTGGATGTTTATGTCGGCGCTCGATTGGCCGCTGATCCCTTCCATTTTAGGCATGGTCGTCGTTCAATTTATTGTCTCTATCCTCATTTACAAGGGGATGATTAAAAAATACATGTATACGGAAGATGTTCTGTTAACCGCTCTCCTGCTGGTCGCGTTGATTATTGAACAAGCGGCCAATTATTTTTATCCGGTTCAGGCGGGTGTTTATCTGGAAACAACTCTGGCAGACGGCATATTCCAATTCTGGGATGTGGTGGTTCCCAAGCAGCTGGTAATCGGCGCCGTGATTGCTCTGGTGATGACCGGCGCTTTTGTCTTCTTTTTCGTCAAAACAAAAACCGGTATGGCTATCCGGGCTTTGTCGCAGGATATTTATTCATCGAAAATTGTCGGCATTAATGTTGAAACCCTTTATATGTTCACCATGATGATCGTCCTTTTGCCTGTCATCATCGGAATGCTCATCGTCGCGCCGGTCTGGTCGGTCGAACCGGGCATGGGCTGGATGTATATGGTTACGGCGATTCTTGTCGCGGTTTTAGGCGGCTTGGGTAACATTAAAGGCACGATCATGGCCAGTTTTTTGATTGGATTTACCCACGCCATCGTCTGCAATATCGTTGGAGAACCGCGCTTCATGAATTTGTCGGCATTGATTCTGGTTATGGTTATTTTAGTTATTCGACCCCAGGGATTAGCAAGGAGTGAGTCGTTATGGTAGAAATGGAATTAAAGAGAGACCGTATTGTTATCCGGCTTGGAACGAAAAAATGGGAATGGACTCTGGAGCCGCGCTACTGGCGCAACACCCTGCTCTGGGCCGCTTTTCTTTTCACGGTTCCCATTTTGGCCTACTTTGTCAGTCCCGGCCTGATCAATACGATGATTTCGGCCAACATTTACGCCGCTATTGCGATGCCACTGGCGCTGATGACCATTGGCACGGGACGCATGAACTTCGGCCCTCAATTTTATATTGGCGTAGGAGGCTATACGGCGGCGTTGCTCAGCATTGCCTACGGCTGGGGTCCGTTAACCACTCTGCCTTTTGCCATCCTGATGTCGATGATCGCGGCTCTCATTTTCAGCCCGCTGGTTATCATGGCGAGGGGGCTTTACTATGTTCTTCTGACCCTGCTTTTGCCGCTGGTTTTCCTTGAAGTGACTTTCATCTATACGGATATTTTCAAGGGCGATACCGGTCTTTTCGGCATCGTGCCGCTTCTGGATACCGGAAATGCTAAAAACAATTTTCTGATCATCGGCTATCTTTCCACGATCATCATGTTTGCCTATCTCTGGATTATCAATAAAGTCCTTAAATCCCGCTACGGACTGATTATGGCGGCGATCAACGATGATGAAGAAGTTGCGCATTCCATTGGCATCAATATCAACAAGGTCAAAATTATCGCCTTTGTTGCCGCCTCAACCCTGGTGGGCATCATCGGCTGGTTTTATGCCCACTACTTCAGTTCGTTCGCCGGCATTACGTATCTGCCGCTGACGTTTATGCTGAAGGTTCTGCTGGTGCTGATGATCGGCGGACGCGCCCAGATTTTCGGCTGCGTGGTCGGCGGTTATTTTATTTCTTTCCTGGAGATGCTGATGATTCGGTTTATGGGGCCGATCCAGCCGTTGTTGTTTCCCATTATTCTGCTGATTCTGTTGTTCGTTCTCCCGGAAGGTTTATTCGGTCTGTATCGGAAGCGCCGTTATCGCGAATATTTGCCAACCATTCATGTGCGGAGGTAAGAATCAATGGCTCCATTAGTTAAAGTGAGCAATCTGGTCAAACGTTTCGGAGGGATCGTGGCGGTCAACGACGTGTCCTTTGAAATTCATAAAGGGGAAA
>CAZDYR010000033.1:0-12014 GCA_964509625.1 uncultured Smithella sp.
GGCATTCTTCGGATTATTTAAGAAAAATGAGAAAGACCTTGAGGTACTGCTGAAAGAGCGGAAAAAAAATCCCCTGCAGGATGCCGCTGTTGCCGCCGCCTTTGCCGAGGCCGGTGAACATGCAACAGCCCGTTCCATGATCGAGCAGAGCAAGGGAAATCGAAAAATTCTTGTCATCGGGCGTGAAAGCAGCTTTTCTTCACGACTTGTCGAATATGCCCTGGAGATGGCCAAGCGTCTTGACTTTGAAATTCTTGCCGTGAACGTGACCGAGGCGCCTCTTCGTCTCGCCGAGGAAAAGAGAGAAGAGGCAATCGAGCTTTTTCGCAAGGATTGCATGAACCAGGTTGTTTTCATGCGGGAACGGGCGGAAAATGCAGGAATTGCCTTCAGTCATCTGCTGGAAATAGGTCTGCAGGATGAAATCGTGGAAAAGTTGCATGCGGCATATCCGGGCATGCGGTTTGTGCTCACTGAACCTGATCCTGAAGTTGTCGGCATGGTGAAAGACAATGTTGCCATCCCGGTATTTGATCTGGGAAGCTATCATGGCGCGACTGCATAAAAACGGTTGAAACGAGGTATCCGGCACCGGGGACGCGCGTCATCAGGCTTTGCGGCTGGATGACTCCCCCGGTGACCGCTGCTAATGAAATAAATACTGTGAGGGAGCAGTTCCCTGTTTTCCCTCAACAACTTTGCGCATCAGCGGAGAGCACCCTGGCTGGAGATTTTCCTCCACCGGGGTGTTCTGTTGTGTGCGGTATCGAAGGAGAGTAGATGACACCGGAAATAATTCTTGTCATGGCTGTGCTTGGCGTAGCCATTCTTTTGTTTATTTTCGAATGGGTGCGGGTGGATGTCGTGGGCATCATCATGATGGTGGTCCTGCCCCTTCTCGGACTTGTCACCCCGAAAGAGGCCATCAGCGGTCTTTCCAGTAATGCGGTTGTTTCCATCATCGCGGTTATTATTATCGGCGCGGGGCTTGATAAAACGGGCGCCATGAATTCCCTTGCCCGTCTTATCCTGAAATTCGCCGGAAAAAACGAAAGCCGCATCGTGACGCTCATTGCCTCCACGGTTGCCTTTATTTCAAGTTTTATGCAGAATATCGGCGCGGCGGCCCTTTTCATGCCCGCGGCCCGGCGTATCGGCCGGCAGACCGGTATTCCCGTTTCCCGCATCCTGATTCCCATGGGCTATTGCGCCATCATCGGCGGCTGTATCACCCTGATCGGCTCAAGCCCGCTGATTCTGCTCAATGACGTCATGAAAATTTCCAATCCCGATGTGGAGCCCTTCGGCCTTTTTTCCGTGACCCCCATTGGTATTGCGCTTACCGTTTCCGCGCTCCTTTATTTCATCGTGTTCGGCAAAGTGGTCCTGCCGAGTTCCCAGGGGGAGGAGACCGGCGGCCCCATGTCCGCGGTTTTAAAAAATACCTATCGCGACATGGGCACCCTTTTTGAACTGCACGTGCCGGAGGGCTATTCCGGGCCCCGATCCCTTGCCGACCTGGCCATTCGTCCCCATTATTTCACCAGTGTGGTGGCGGTGTCGCACACTGCGCTGAAACAGAAAAATTTTGCCCCCAAACGGGACAGCGAAATCATGCCGGGTGATGATATTGCCGTGGTGGGAACCCGTGAATTTGTCGAAAAACTCGCCTTGAATTTCGGCTGGACCCTGCGCGCCGAACTTGCCACCTTTGCCGAAGACCTGTCGCCGAATAATGCCGGCATCCTTGAGGCGATTATCACCCCGAGATCGGAGCTGGCGCGAAAAACCATGCGCGGCTTTGAGTTCCGCAAACGCTATCAGGTGAATCCCCTGGCGATCTTCCGGGGCAACAAGGTTTTTGTCGCCGGTATTTCAGATATTGTTCTCCAGCCCGGCGATGCGATTCTGCTGCAGGGACGCTGGGAAAAATTTCATATGATCAAGGACAAACCGGATCTGGTCTTTACGGAAGAGGTGCAGGGGGAAATCATCAGGACGGACAAGTTGAAATTTGCCGTGGGCTGGCTGCTTATTTCGCTTGTCCTGATTCTCGGTTTCCAGGTCCAGCTTTCCATCGCGCTGCTCGGCGGTGCGCTGGGGATGATCCTCACCGGCGTCATGAGTATAGACGAAGCGTATGATTCAGTGGACTGGATGACGGTTTTTTTGCTGGGCGGCCTTATCCCGCTGGGCATAGCCTTTGAAAAAACAGGTGCGGCGAAATTTATCGCCGAAACCATCATGACGACCATAGGCACGGTTTCACCCATTGTCCTGTTGACGGTGATCGGCCTGCTCACCTCATTTTTTACCCTGGTTGCGTCAAACGTCGGCGCCACGGTTCTCATGGTGCCGCTTGCCATGAACATGGCCGTTTCCGCCGGGGCGGATCCCCGCATGGCGGCATTGGTCGTGGCGATTGCCTGTTCCAACACCTTTATCCTGCCGACCCATCAGGTCAATGCCTTGATCATGCGGCCTGGTGGCTACCGCACGGTGGATTACTTCCGGGCCGGCTCCGGCATGACCATTCTTTATCTGGTTGTCATGATGGCGATTATTTACTTCTTCTATGGGATTACCGCATAACGGCGTTGTGCGTGCGGATACTTTGCGGAGTGAGGATAGCTCCGCAAGAAGGGCTGCCCGGTTGATCCCGGAGGGCCAATAAAAAAAGAGTTGTCGTTGATAAAACGGCACCTCTTTTTTTTGTTTGATTCGTCAATTTGCCGGCCGGGGCGACTCGATTTCTTTTTTTTGACATTCGTTTGAGCCGATGATAGAGTCCAGTCCTGCCCGACAACAGGGATTTGAAGTGAGATTTCGGCTACGAGACCGAAGATTGAATTACGTGGACCGGGGAGGTCCGAAAAGTATGAAAAACAGAACTGTCTCCTTTTTTCTGATTGCGTTGTTGGCCATCTTCGCATTCGTCGGGGTGGCGCGCCCGGATGAAATCATGGCCCCCCAGGGCGATCCCCCTGCGGATCAGGACCAGACCAAGTTGCAGGTACTGCAATCCTTGAATCAAATTGCAATCTCCTTGACCCATATCATCTCATATAACGATAAAGTGGTCCTTGATCAGGAATATAATACCATCATCAACAACCTCAATTTGAGCCGGATCCCCGACGCTGAAATTATCTCGTTGCTCCAAGAGCTTATGGACCTGCTCGCCAATTCTAAAATTCAGGACCATGATCGGTCCTATCTCGCGCGGAGCTACGAGCGGGACGTCGAAAACGAGCTTGAGAGAAGTGCGACGTCCCGCATCTTAGACCCCGCCGGGTTCATCGCGAATCCGTATACCGGCATCTTGATGGCGGTGGTCAATGCCGGTTCCTTTTATTTCAATTACCGTTTTAAAATCGAGGATTACAGGAAAGCGCGCGAAGAAAAGGCATGGGAAATCGATGAGAAGACCTTGCTGGGGCTTAACAATTTTTACAAAAAATTGCTTAAATCCTCCTGGGAGTTGATGCGCCATTATAATTTGCCGGATGAATGGCGCTTGAATGAAAATCAACTCTCCGATTATACCGCCATTTTGAAAGAGTCCAACCTCGAGTTACGGTATCGCAAATTGGAGCGGATTGAAAACAGCTTCCAGAAATTCCCGCCCTACTGGTACTACCGGGGCCAAGCCGCCCAGGAAATCGGTAACAAACAGGAGGCGTTACGCTGTTTCAATCAATTCCAGCAGATTCATCAGGGCCTCTTCCGAAAAGACCCCTACGCGGCATCCACCGCCATGCGCAAATCCATGTTGCTGGAGGGGCAGGCGACGCCGGATCAGCTCAGGCGCGACCTGAAAATCATTGTGGACAACTCGGATGATGAAGACTGGGGGAACATCCTCTTTGCCGCCCTGCAATACGCCCGCATCGGCGATGTGGACAATGCCGGCCGGTTGATTATGAGAAATTTAGATAACGGGCACATGGCCTTTATTGAAAATCCGGAGATGGTCCATGCCGTGGGTCCGGCTTTGCTGCTCAACTCTCGTCCGGACGTGTTTAATCGAATCATGGACACGGTGATGGAAAACGACAAAATCAAAAATTACGATGTGCTGTGGCTTTACGGGCAAATTCGCAATCGTGATATATTAAACCGGATCAAACCCGAATTCGACCGGATCCTCCTGGTCACAGCGAATAAATCCTTGCTGAATCCTCTCAACCTCTTTAAAGGCGACAACCTCACCTTGTTCCTGCCCACCCGGTGGATGGCGGATAACCTGACGATCCGACTGCACCTTGCCACGGAGAATGAGACCCGCGAGTTTCTTCCCTCTGAAATGGGTCCGTTGCCGAAGTTCCCGGAAATAACCGTGCTGACCTTTAACGACGTTTTGTCGGTAAAAACTTACATCAAGAAAAAACGGACGGCCCAAATCGCCATTGACCTTGTCCGGGAAAAGCTTGCAGAGGATAAAACGGATCAGGAGGCTTACTCCATCGCGATGATTTTCAACACCACTTTCGTGCCTTCCGCAGAGAAGTCGGCGAAAGAGAGGGACTATGCCGCGAGCCTCGCAGCCAGCATCGCCGGTGGCGGGAAAGTGAAAATTTTTGACCCCGATGCGTCGGCAGATCAGCAAGCGTCCACCCAAGACCAATCTGCGGAAAAAGAGGAAGACGCCGGCGATCTGGTCTTGTGGCTGGCCAAAGAAAAGCTTGTGGTGAACGGAGAAGCCTTTGGGTGGAGTGATCAAGGGATAATTTTTGAATAGTTTCAATGGACTCACCATGAGCCGGCAACGCCGTTCAGGGATGGCGTGGCGCCAAAGCTGAGAGGGCATGGCGTGTGCTGCGGGAATATTGAGGTGGTTCGGGTGGAAATTTCCAGCTATCTTGCGATAGATTGAGGTGGAACCGATAAGGCGCAGTGGACGCAGCATGAAATCGATACTGTTTGCAAATAAAAAAAGGATCACCGGAATACCGATAATCCTATGATATTAATACTAATTGATGGTCGGGGCGAGAGGATTCGAACCTCCGACCTCCTGCTCCCAAGAAATCAAAATCGTAGGAGCTTTTTCCTTATAACAATCTAAAATTATTGCGTATTTTGAAGCTGCTGGTCTGTTTTGTCCTGAAAGGATAGTGTGCATTTTGTGCAGTAATATCGGCATGTTGTGCATGTTGTCGTTTCGTGAGGGGTCATGCGGGGGTCACAGCCAAAATAGGTGATGTTTGCGCATATTTGACGAAAAATTCGCTTGACAAAGATTAATGGGCATGATTGAAGGTTAGGAAGGTGTTCCTGCCTGCTAGGATACAGTTGAAATATCACCTGATGATTACGCAGTACTAATTGAAAAGATTTTTAGATAGCACCCCATGCCTCACGCTGGAAGCGCGCTCCGTGTCCTGTTCGTAAGCATGTCGGGTCGAGGGGGCTTTCAATCGCAGAATCTTGATCAACATGGGCAACCTTTGGTCGTTGACGGAAAGGTAGGGCCTCTTACTTGGTGGAGTCTCACCAATCCCCAAAAAAACTGTTTCCTTTACTCCATCCGCTGTTAATCCTCTCTCCTGGAAAATGTAAAATAATACATCCATGAATAAAAAATGGCGAAAACGATTTACGTCCTATTCTATACCTTCAAAGTTTGGAATAGTTGGAACCATTGCAACAGTTCTTGGAATTCTTCTGTTCAATATAGTACCTTTGTTTGACTCAATAGTCATATTTGCGACAGAAGGTTTTCGCAATTTTCAAATGTCCCAAAGGACCGAAAGTCTGGTTCAAGGTCTAGTGTTTCTCTCCTATCAGAATACAGAGAATGCAAAAAAGAAATTCGAAGAGTCTATCGAAGGAACACCCATTGATTTCAAACGGGATGTAGTGTTCTGGATGCAAATTAACAACAGCGTCATTCACGATTTTAGCAAATCAAACTCAATGATAAAGTCAGTTCTAAAGTCGAACAGTGAGATTCTTGACAAAAGCTACCTGGAAGGTTTTTTGACTAATCGAGTGCTCGAGGCAATCGAAGACGGCAACATACAGAACGTGAAGAATTTGGTCGTGGAATTTCCTGAAGTTCCCCAGGTCGTCCCGATTGATGAGATTAAGAACATCGTTCAACTAACGCAGGACGACAATGATGTACTTGATTTTATTTTCAGACATGGAATTGATTTTAGCGGGGATACATTTGATCGGTTGCTTAAGAATAACCTATGGTGCTGTTTGAAGAACTCCTACAAAACCGACTTGCTAAATGTGATTGTACAAGCGGTCTTGTACAGAATTTATCCTCTGGAGGTCACTCATAGTTTAACAGGAACCTTCATTCCATTATTTAATTACTGGTTATACGATGCTAAAAAGATCGCTGCTGTGCGAGAAAGTGTAAAGAATGCGCTACTAAACCTCCAACATTATTCTGGATATGACAAGTACGGTGAGATTGAGGAGCTGCTTGTTAATTTTGCGAGGTCGATCGGACTCATACTGCCGGTGGACTCACTAGATTCAAAAGCTAAAAACGTTCTTGTAGCCGCGAACAATAATGGAGATGAACTCATAGCGTTTAATTACCAAACTATTGGAAGCAGTAATTTTCTATTCTTGATTAAAGCCACACGCTTTAAAGATAGTACGCTTAGTTTCACCTACGGAAAATGGTTTCAAGAAATTTATGTTATTAAAAACGGGAACATAGAAAAAATATTTGCTGAAGAAAATAGCTTTTGTCCGAACTTTTTTTTGATCATTAACTCAAATGAAAAGCCACCAGTTTTCTATCTTCTTTTTACGGAAGGAACAAGCGAAGAATTTACGCTCCTGACGTGTGCTATTGATACAGTTGGAAATATTAGCCCATCTCTTAATGACTCAGATACAATCGGCGAATACCACTCTAATTCTTTGTTCTATTCAAGTGAAGAAAACTCATTGTTGTTCAATTTTGAGATAGAAAACAGAGAGGAGCCTAACATCACGAGAAAGGTATTCAAACAAAAGAAAGTGATACTGAATCGGGACAAGTGTATTATTGAAGATAAATACACAGATAAATTTCTGGAACTCATTGACAACAATTTGAAGAATCAATCATCTATTCAAATAAAGATTGCTGACTCCGTTACTATTGATGGGAAGTCAATTGACAATCCGGGACTCATTAAATTATTGCGAAGGGCATCAGAATATTACAAGAACTCGATTATTAATTTTACACTTGGATCAATGCCACAGAAGTATCAACCTAGTAGATCAATTTTCATTCTGGAGAACAGAAATTTTATGGGAAAAGAAGAGAAAAACATTGAAGATGACTCTGGTTATGTTTTTCTTTTAAAAAGATCAGGAGACAAACTTTTTATAGATCGAGTCTATGAGTTTGAGCATCAAATACTGAAAGGGAGAGTATTTTAGTAACAATTTCATTTTGGCTATGTTGGGAGCGAAATAGGGAGCCTAATAGTAAAACGGTATGAAACAAAAGCGAAAAGAGGGCTGCCGAGCCTGTAAAGAAGAGCCTGTAAAGAATTTTGTGTAAATGGTTTTGGTTTCGCCTTTCAATAAACAGGCATTCTATCTTCGAACAGGATGGAAAAACGATTGAGAGCGCCCTCTCAAAATTCTGTTCTTACTCAAATTTGGATTGCCTTATGCGTTTACCTGATCCTCGCGTACCTCAAATTCACCGCAAAAATTGGTATATCCATGCAGCAAATACTCAGGATTTTGCAGCTAAATTTATTCGAAAGGCGAGATCTCCTCGCCCTTTTAAAACCTCCAAAGCAGAAACAGCCTACGATTAGGCAGTTTCTGCTTTGGGGAAATTTATGAGACAGCAGTGGCCGAGAATATCAAATATTTGAGCGAAAAAGATCATGAGCGAAATCGCTTTGCTCTTCCGCATCAAATTGAGAAACTTGTTCAGGCGTCTCAAGCAACAAAGGCGAAGTATTATTTGCCGGTGCTGATTTATCTTGGCGCTGAGCACGGTGCGTCAAAACAGGAAGCTCTCTCTCTTCGCTGGAGTGATATTGATTTTGAGTTTGATGGAGTCGGGATGATCCGATTTTATCGGACCAAAAACAAAAGGGAGAGAACAGATTTTTTGATGCCAAGAGCTAAAAAGGCCCTTCTTGAATGGCGGGAACATCAGGCATGGATGAGAAATAAGAAAAAAATTGGCAAGGTTGAGTCAGACCTTGTGTTTTGTCATCTTGATGGAAGCCCTTTAGGTCATTTCAATAAGGCATGGTGGGCAACGTGCGAACTGGCGGGAATGAAAGATTTTCACTTCCACGACCTCCGCCATACTTTTTGTTCTAATCTGATTTTGTCGGGAGCCGGATTGAAAGAAGTAAAAGAAATGATCGGCCACAGCGACATATTCATGACTGACCGTTATTCCCATCTGACCTTGAGGCATAAATTTCAGCATCAAAAGCAACTGGCTGAGCACTATGCAAAAAGCTCAAATCAACTGAGCGGGGGTCACATAGGGGTCACGGGACTTTTTTGAGGAAAAATCAATAAAAAAAGCGAATTATGGAAACCATAACTCGCTGTAATTTTTGTCATTTTTGGTCGGGGCGAGAGGATTCGAACCTCCGACCTCCTGCTCCCAAGGCAGGCGCGCTAACCAGACTGCGCTACGCCCCGACGTTCAATGAGAGCAATCAATTAGCATTAACTGCGTTTTGCGTCAAGGAAAAAGCCCAAGTCGGCAGGGGAAAATAGACTATTTGCTAATTTTATTGTTCAAAATGGTTGACGGCGGAAAAGCAAGTTGCTATATTTGCCGCTTCGTTGGGCACCAATATTCCCCGGTAGCTCAGTCGGTAGAGCAGGTGGCTGTTAACCACCTTGTCGGCGGTTCGAATCCGTCCCGGGGAGCCAGATATCAAAAAGGCCGTTTTTCGCAAGAAAAACGGCCTTTTTTTTTACAGTCATGTTGTTTTCTGCACGTATGCTTTCTGTCGTTTGGCTGAAGCCTATATAAGATCACAGTTTTTTGATTGGAATGAAGGCATGATGCCGTGGCGGCAATGGCGTGGGGAATATACCGTCATGCCCTCTCCGGGTGAAGCGGGCATGACGCAGGAGAGACCGTTTTTGACTTATTTATCGGTGGATTCCACCTCCACCAGCTTGTCCTGAACGCCGAAGGGATCCTTGAATTCCACGTCTTTTTGCAGCATGAGCTTCTTCTTGCCCCGTTCGTTGAGGTACTTGTCAAGTTCGAGATCCACGTTCACCGGCAGATCTTCGCCGGCCCGGGTCAAGGCCTGGCGCAGAAGGGCTTCCGCCTTCATGGCAAAGGCGGTGGAGTCGCCCAGGATGCGCATCGCCTCGGTGGGGTTATGGAAGCCCACTGAGTTTTCGGCGCCGATATAAAGACTGCGCAGGAAGGCCTCCATGTAGAAATCCTTGGCCTGCTCGTAGAGTTTCTGGTCGATTTCTTTACCCGCCGCCTGCAGGGCATGCGCCTTTTCGATGAGTTTGGCCACCGTGGCGGTGGCGTAGCCGGAACGGATCATCATGGAGGCGACGCGGTCCTGGATGGCGAACACCTGATTACGCAGCCACTCCGGAGTTTCGGTGTGGCACTGCTGGCAGGCCTTCAAATCGTTTTTCAGAGGACTGGTCACCCGGTGGTCGGACACCTTGTTCGATCCCACCTTGGTGTAGGGCATATGGCAGT
This sequence comes from uncultured Smithella sp., assembly GCA_964509625.1. Lineage (GTDB taxonomy): Bacteria > Desulfobacterota > Syntrophia > Syntrophales > Smithellaceae > UBA8904. The sequence goes on from CAZDYR010000033.1 coordinate 9,686, forward strand.
CAGTGCAGGCAACTCCGGCCATCCAGTGCACGCTGTTCCTGGAAAACAATTCGAATTCGGGATGGCGCATGAAGGGCATCTTGTACCCGGTCACCGTCTGGGTCCATTCGCCCACCGACGTGTCGGTGCGGATCTGCTTGATGATGTTCTCCACCGAAATGTCGCCCCAGGAACTGCCTTGCCACGGGAAGTAGATGGACACCGACTTGCCGTCCGCCTTGGGGATGTTGTAGGTCACATGGCACTGAGCGCAGACCAGGGAGCGCATATCCTGGTGGGAGAGCTTGGCGCGATCCACCTTCATGGCGTCAAGCGCCTTGCCCAGGGTGAACTCGCGGGAAAGCGCAAGCGACATATCCTTGCTGTCGTGGCAGTCGATGCAGGCCACGCCGAGTTCCTGATGCTTTTCCGGAATCATGGCGCGGACCTCGGCCCAGGTCTTGCTGTAGAAATCCAGCCCCTTTTCCTTTTCAAGTATTGGTGCGTACGGGGTCTTGCAGGTGAGGCAGACGCCGCCCGCCTTCACCCGGGACGGGTCGATATCCACCTGATCCTTCAGCATGTATGCGTGACCACGGGGCTCATTATATTCGATGCCGAAGCCCCAGCCGTTGAAAAGCAGGGCCATATAGGGAAATTCGGAGAGCTTGTCGTAGGTGATGCCGTCCGCGTCAAAGCCCCTCTTGTATTTGCTTTTGCCGGGCTCGGTGGGCTCGGCGGTTTTTTTCCACAGATCGTAGTGAACCGGATATGCCTTGCCCCATTCGGCGGGATCGATTTCACCTGCGGCAATCTGTACCGGTCTGACCGCCTCAACCTTTTCCGGAGCGTTGCAGCCGGTCAACAGGGCACCGGCTGTTGCCAGCAGGACCAAGGACACCCCTAATTTCTTCTTCATATTCTCCTCCTCATGTTTTCTTTAGGTTTTTCACAGTGTTTGAATCTGACCGCTTCCGCGATGGGCAACCCGGCGATGGCATTTCCAGCAAAGACGTTCGTGGTCGATGTGGGCAACGGCGCTTTCATGGCAGCGGATGCAATTGCTTTGCAACACCTCCTGGCCGTGGCTGCTGACGACGATCCGCTCCGGTACCCGGCCGGAATAAAAGGCCAGGACATCCTTCATTCCGTCGATACTCTTCCAGACATAATGGACGGCCTTGTTTTGGTTCGGCAGATGGCAGTCGACGCACATCTCGCGACGATGGGCTCCGGCATGGGACCATGCGTCATACTGGTCTTGCATCACATGGCACCCGGCGCAGAAGGCGGGGGTTTCCGATTTTGCCAGCAGCCCCGGCGGCCCCAGCGCCACGAAAATTGCAACAAGAATGATGACTCCGAGGACGGCCGGACCGAACATGCCGATCCCCTTCCTCTTCTTTTTATTCATGGGTGCACCTCCTTTGGTGGATTTCAAAATGAAAACATCCTGGGTCAACGGGAAACAGAGGACTGTATCCTGCACGGAAAGGTATATCGGGCAAAATCGGCTGAGGATTCGCGGGAATCACTGCTCTTTTGCCTTTCGCACCCTGTGCTTCAGGCAACCTATACCGATGATTATAGGACGGCGCTTTGACTTAAGTCAAAAAAACAATTTATTTTTATCGAAACCGCAGCAATGCAGGCGGTGAGAGGGGGAGGCTGTCGGGAAGAAATATCAAAAAAAGCCGTTTCCTTTTTTGACGGAAGCGGCTTTATGGTCGTGAAATTCCGGCTGGGTTAGTTTAAATCCGAAGGAAATGGCCGGTCTCCCGGGTGGAATAGCCGCCCATGGCCTCAACCGTTTTTTTGAAATCATCCTGGTTGATAATATGTAACAGTTGTCTGATCATCGGCAGTTCCAGGAAGCGGCTGGGGATGATCAGGTCATAGCGTTCTTCCGTCACCGGGACAAAATCGAGTTTCAGCGCCCGGGCGGCAGCGAGAATGCCAAGCCCGGCGTCTGCCTTGCCGGACAGCACGCTGACCGCAACCGCCATGTGGGTGTATTCCTCGTTGTCGTAACCGGTGATCGCGTCTGCCTTAAGCCCGGCTTTGGCCAGCTCGTAATCAAGCAGCACCCTGGTGCCGGAACCGGCCTGGCGGTTGATGAAGGTGACGTCGTCCCGGAGCAGATCATGGACATCCTTGATTTTTTTCGGGTTTCCCGGCCGCACCATGAAACCCTGGCGGCGGTAAACCAGGGTGATCAGCGTTATTTCCTGATCGGCCAGATAGCGTTTGATGGAAGAGCGGTTATAATCACCGCTTTCCGGATCGAGCAGGTGGCTGCCGGCAATATGGGTCATGCCTTCCCGGATGGCCATGATGCCGCCCAGGCTGC
>CAZDYR010000034.1:0-11936 GCA_964509625.1 uncultured Smithella sp.
GGTTTCCTCTTCGATGGGCCTTGATGAATTTAACCCGTCAGGTAAACTGAGTTCGCAGGAATTCATCAACAAGGTGGATCAATTCCTGTATCAGGCAAAGAAATCAGGGAAGGGGAAAATCGTTCATCCGGATATTGAAACACACGACGCCAAAGCCGTCACATGGGCTGAAAAAGAAGTTTTGTATCATATTTTTCAGCCGTCGGCGCAAAGAAAGCATCGTCCCAAAAAAGACAGGGGGAAAAAGTGAAAGCAAAACAAAAAACTTTAATCGCATCGCTGACCAGCGGCAAGGGAGGTGTCGGCAAAACCTTTGTGACCACCAATCTGGCCGCGACGCTCGTTCGTCAGGGCAGAAAAGTCCTGGTGGTCGATTGCGATCTCGGTTTGGCGAATATCGATATCATGCTGGGCATCAATCCGTCGCGCACGCTCAAAGATGTCGTCTTTGGCGATCTTCATCTCCGGGATGTCATTATGCCGACTGCGGGAGGGTTTGATTTGATTCCGGCCAGCTCCGGCATCCGTGAAATGGCGCAGCTTTTGTTTGAGAAAATTCAAACCATTAAGGATATGCTGCTGGAGATCAAAGGCTATGATGTTATCCTGCTCGATACGGGCGCCGGCATTTCAGAGGTTGTCCTGCAATTCAACCTGCTGGCCGAGAGTAATATTATTGTCATCAACCGGGAACTCACCAGCCTTACCGATGCCTATGCAATGGTCAAAGTGATGTATCAGGTCTTTGGCCGCCAGTCTTTCGGTATCATTACCAATCATGTCGCGGATGACAGGGAAGGTGAAGCCATTTTTAAAAATATCGATACGATCAGTAAACGTTTTTTGGGCTTTTCTCTTTCCTGGATGGGGAATGTCCGGTACGATGATCTGGTACCGAAATCCATTTTGAGACAGGAAATCCCCGTTTGTAAATCTCCCCGCTCGCGGTTGGCCATGGATTTTAACGCGGTCGGGAAAGCATTGATGGCCTGATTTGCCGGTGGATCGATAGACCAAAAAAACAATTTCATTCAAATCATGACGAATGAACAACCTTGCCGCAAGCAATGATGTATGCGAGGAAAGTTATTCTATCGCAGCAAGCTGCGGAGAATCAACACTCGTCGGGCATAAGCGGGATTGTTTGGCGCGTCAGGCTGTATCTCCTGATTCACATCTTTAAGAAATGAAAGACAATGTGTCACGCATTAGAACTGAGCTGCAGAAGCCGCTCGATGTCACTTCCGTAGCGCCGGTATTTTTCAGGAGATAAAATTTCCTTTAGGTTTTCCCTGTTGTGAACCAGATCGGACAGTTTATCGTCAGACAGAAACATGAAAACAGCGCAGTCAATCTCTCTGGCTTTTTCAAAACGCCAGAGATACAGTTTTTTGAGCACTTCCTTTTGCTCGCGCTCCATGGCGTAGTATCCCTTGATTTTCGCGTAGCCGCGCCGATCGAAGCTTCTTTCCTGCCAGTTAGCCGCGGCGATTTTCTCAAAAGCGTCCTTTGCCGCTGTTTCCAGGCCTTTTCCCTTCAGGGCCGTCCGCTGTTTTTCATAAAGTGAGGGCAGCAGGGTGACATCCTGGACGGCATACTCCATCTGCTCTTCGGACAGCGGCCGGTGGTCCCAGCGCGAGCGCTGAACTTTTTTACTTTTATTGAGTTCGATTCCCAGAAATTCGCGGATCATTTTATCCAGCGAAAGATGACGATAGCCCAAGAGCATCGCCGCCCGATGCGTATCGAAGATATTGTGAAACTCAAAGCCGTAATCCCGTTTGAGCAGGCGGATATCATTATCCGCCGCGTGCAGGATTTTGAGAACGGATCTGCTTTTCATCGGCCTGGCAAGAAACGACATATCCAAATCGACCGTTGGATCAATAATATAGACTTTTTCGGGCGCGTAGATTTGAATCAAACAGAGTTTTTCTCGAAAGTATCGGAAAGAATCATATTCCGTATCGATGGCCAGCAGCGGCGCGTTTTTTAATTGTTCAGCGGCAAGATCCACGGCCTGAGGTGTGTTGATTAATAGCCATTGCGTATTCATGGAAGGTTACTTAACCGAAAAGGGAATTTTATGCCATTAAAATGAGCGCTATTTGCGTAGAAACTTCGGACAACGACAGGCTATTTATTCAGTTTCATTCAACTATTTAGCTTTACAAAATACTAAGATGTGCTACGTTTGAACAAACATGTAAAAAGGGTAAAGCTTGGGCATTGCCTGTCATGAGAAAACAATGGCTGTTTTTAATTATTTTACTAATGTTAGGGGGCTGTAACATGCAAAATAAATTTCTTTATTTTCCTAATGACGAATGGCCGTCAGAGGCGATGCTGGCGGCAGAAAATATGGTGTTGTGGCAGGCGGCGGGTTCGGATTTCCGGGGATTGACTGCCACGGGGAAAACGCCCGCGCCCAACGGGACCATTGTGCTGTTCCACGGCAACGGCGGAACGGCTTATGACCGGAGCTTTTATATGGATCCTCTGGCGGATCTGGGGTTCCGGGTCATTCTGGCCGAATATCCGAGGTACGGAGGCCGTCCGGGCAAGGTGGGCGAAAAACCATTTGTGACCGATGGAATGGAAACAGTGCGTCTGGCTTTTGAACAATACGGGGAGCCGCTTTATCTTCTGGGGGAATCACTGGGATGCGGTGTGGCGGCGGCTGTCGCCAAACAAACATCCGTTCCCATTGCCGGAATCATTCTCATCACGCCCTGGGATACGCTGGCGGCCGTCGCCAAATCTTTATTTCCATTTTTGCCGGTTAAACTGGTTCTGACCGACAAGTATGACAGTATCGAGAATCTAAAACATTTCCCGAACCATATTTCCGTGGTCGGCGCCGAATACGACGAAATTCTGCCGATCAAGCACGCGCACAATTTATTCGCGAATTTACCCGAAGGCAAAAAACGTATGTGGGTGATTCGCGGGGCGGGTCACAACGACTGGCCTTTTCACGCGCAGGATGATCTGTTCAAAGAAATAACGGATTTTGTCATAATTGATCAAAATAAAAAGCCGCCGGTGAAGAGATGAAAGCAACAAAACAGACCGCAGTAATAACCGGTGCAACGTCCGGGATCGGCCGTGAATTTGCCGACATTTTCGCCGGGAAGGGCTATGATCTGTTTCTGGCCAGCCGGAATCGGGAAAAGATGGACGGCATTAAGAAAACAATAGAAGCTCGCCATAAGATCACTGTGACGACATTGCCCATAGACCTCGCTCAGCCTTCATCCGCCCACAAGGTTTATGAAGAAGCAACCGCTCACAAGCTGGATGTCCAGGTGCTGGTGAATAATGCCGGTTTTGCGGCGGCCGCTGAACATGTTGATTTGGATGTGCGTAAAGTAGAAGAGATGATTCAGCTGAATATCATAACGCCGACGGAGCTTTGCTCTTTTTTTGGCGGTGACATGAAGAAAAAGAAAAGAGGTTATATTCTCAACGTCGCGTCCACAGCCGCATACCAGCCAACACCCTATGTCGCGGTCTACGGAGCGACCAAAAGCTATGTGCTTAGTTTTTCCGAAGCGCTGGCCAAGGAATTTGAGGATTATAATGTTGTGGTCACCTGTTTATCGCCGGGCCCGACGGACACTAACTTTTTTGAAGTGGCGGGCGGACGGGGCATCGCCGAGAAGCAACAGGGCTTTTGGGGGAAACGAAACCGCATGACGGCCCGGGAAGTTGCGGAAATTGGAGTCTGGGCACTGTTTGCGAAAAAACTGTCCGTTGTCGCGGGCAACTTCAATGCGTTACTGGTCGCCGGCAGCCGGCTGGCACCCAGAGGTATTATCGCGAGCGTTTCAAAAAAATTAATGAAGCAGGCGACTGATGGACTGTGAGGTTCATCCCGCTTAAAGGGGATGAACGTTAATTCTCCGTTGCTTGCCGCGAAATGGCTGATTGTTTGTGCCGCCGGATTGAAAAAAACGCGGAGGCAGATATTTGCCCCCGCGTTTAAAATGTGTTGATCATTTCGGCTATTTGGGTTTGCCCGCTCCCTGAATTTTCATTTCAAATTTCTGATGACAACTCAGGCAATAGACCTTGGATTCGCCGTGGGCCTTGTGACAGACCGTGCAGGCAATCTCTCCCAGATGGGACTTGTGGGGATTGCGGTCTTTAAAGTCGGCCGGTTCTGTTTTTTTGGCCAACTGATCCATCGGACCGTGACAGTCGAGGCACTTTGTGTTATCCACAGTAGCATCGGGGAGCGGCAATTCCTTCCCGTGACAATTTGCGCAGGCCACGGATGCTTTGGCATGCAGATTGTCCATATACTCCGATGAAGCCCAGGACGTAAATATTTCTTTCGTCAGATCCAGGTCTTCTTTGGTCGGTTTTCCCCATGATTCTTTCATCCCGGCCAATCCAAAGCTTTTCCCCGCCGACCAGGTATGGCAGGCCAGGCAATCCACGTTTCCTTTGGGGGGCAGGTGCCCTTTATGGATGCGCGTGGAAAAAGCATTCTTCTTTTCCGTCATTGGCTGACCGGGTTTATGGCAGGTTGTACAAGCGGTCAGATCGTTTCCCTTGACTGGCGGGTGATTTTGCGGAATTACGGAGGAGAAATCAACATGGCAGCTTTTACAGGACGATTTGGCCTGCGCGGGTGTTTTTGCCGTTTTGGCGGGCTTTGCCGCCTGCACGCTGTGGCTGTCCAAACCCGCATATCCCAGAGCAAACACGACTGCGGTTAATAGGAGAAACCAGAATTTTTTCATGTTTCACTCTCCTGATCGATCAGCGGGCGCCCCAGCTGCTTGCGGGACGCCCGCCTGTTTTTAGGCCTTTGATTTTTCCTTGGCCGCGTTGGTTCCCGCGACCCGTCCGAATGAAATGGCATCTGGAATGGCGTTGCTTCCCAGACGATTGGAGCCGTGGACACCGCCGGCGACTTCGCCCGCGGCGAAAAGGCCCGGGATGACGTTTCCAAAAATATCGATGACCTGCGCCTGAGGATTAATCCGGATGCCGCCCATCGTATGATGAATGGCCGGCCACTGGGAAACCGCATAGAACGGGCCCTGCACCATGGGGATCATCACCTTGGTCATGGATTTATTGAATTCCGGATCCTTGCCTTCCTCGATATAACGGTTATGCTTATTGATGGTTTCCACCAGAGCATCAGCCGGGATATTGATTTTGCCGGCTAGTTCGGCGATGGTGTTTGCCTTGATGAATCGGCCCTTGGCAAGACCTGCAGCGACTTCTTCATTGGAACCGCCCATTTTCAAAACCATGGCTTCGCTGAAAATCGAATACGTCGGCTTTGCATTTGCGCCCAGGTTGATCTGGGCAAACGCGCAGACGTCGCGCCGCTCCAGTTCATTGACAAAACGTTTGCCCTGCTTGCTCACATAGACAATTCCGTAGCCGGGGCCGTTAAACGGATAAACGGCCGGTGTGTCCAGGATACCTGTTTCCGGTTCGGCAAAAGGATAGAGCTGAATGAAATTCATCTGCAGCGTATCGGCGCCGACGTACTGGGCAAAGCGGATCATTTCACCCGTGGCGCCGGGATGGTTGGTGCAGTTAAAGGAATCGACCAGCCGGGGATTATGCGCCAGCCTCATTTTCAGATCGCGGCTGAAGCCGCCTGAAGCCAGAATGACGGCCTTTTTTGCCTTAATGTTAAGCGTTCGTCGGCCGCGTTTGACTTCAACACCGACAACGGGACTTGCGGGATCAACATCCTTGCGCCAGATCCAGGTGACTTCGGTATTCAGCACCATTTTGGCGCCGCGTTTTTCCGCTATTTTTCTAAGGGCTTCCGTGTATTCGCGTCCAACACCAGCCACCGCGGAATGTGTTCGGTAGGCTGTATGGCCGCCCGCTCTTGTTACGGTTGGGCGGATCTGAGCGCCGCCTTCATCGATCATCCAGTTTAGCGCCGGGGCCGCGCCGTTGGCCATCACTTCCACCAGCTCCGGCAAATTGTAATAGTCGCCTCCCTTGACCGTATCATTGATATGCTGCTTGGGGCTGTCATCACCCAGATTCAAGTTCTGGCGATAGTGAAATTTGCTGTCCCATGCCGCGTAAACACCGCCGTTAATGATGGAGTTGCCGCCGTAGGTCGGCATTTTTTCCAGAATAATCGTTTTGGCCCCGCCTCCCGCCGCCTCCGCCGCCGCCGCCTGACCGGCAAAACCGGAACCGACAATGACGACATCCCATGTCTCATCCCATTTGGCGGGCATTTTTTTGAGCGCCGCCTCAGCGGATCCCGGAGAGGCCAGATTCAGAGCAAATCCGCCCGTCATGGCCACTGCACCCAGGGCTACAGCACCCTTCAGAACGGAACGTCGGCTGACAGTTACATTACTTTTGCTTTTAACATTTTTATCTGTCATACATATACCTCCTTTTCAGACACGAAGCGTTTCAATATAACGGGGAAAACATCCCCACTTCCTTGATCGTGACATACATCCTGAATGTTGCTGAATTGCTAAAGAGCGATTGACTCATGAAGCGACCACCACAAAGTTACTTCAAGACAGGCTTTGGCAGATCGGACAATATTTTTTCAGCCCACGCAACGTAACCTTCCAGTATTCTGATCTTCGCGGCGGCAAATGCCCGTATTTCCTCATCGATGCCTTTTTGAGCCGTTAGCTTGAATATCGAAACCTGGCGGCTATTCTCATCCGCCATCATGCTGATGTAATTCCGGTCGAAATCCGCGCCATATTGCCGAGAAAAATATTGAAAGGTATTTTGTTGGACCTGATCGGCGTCCGTTGAAAGCAGGACGCCTTTTTTGCCCGCAAGGTGATGAATCTCTCTGACGTGAATTCGGTTATCTGCCGTGATCTGCTTTGCGTATTTCTGGATATCACCGCTGGCAGCCTGCTTTTCGGCCAGTTCTCCCATTAGAATGATCCATGAGGCTCCGTTGGCAGCCTGCTGTAAAAAAATCGCATCCGGATTTACAGACGTATTGCCGGCGCTTGTCGATACGGAAAAGAAGTTCAGCAGGACTGCAAAAAAAGAGACGATTATTATGATTGTGAGCCAGATTCTTTTTTTCGTCATGGCTTGCCTCCCGGATGGGGAGTTAATACTTCTCTGAATGATTACGGTGAATTAACCAGTTATCCTTATACCGATTTGCCAGTTCGGGGGAATGGATAACAATCATGTTTTCCGCATTCATGTTTTCCGAAGCCGCGGTGAAGCTGTAAGACCCCGTTAAAGCGGTTTTGCCGTCTATGATCATCAATCGGTTATTCATGACGGCATGCTTGCCGTCGAGCCAGACGGGGATGCCTGCATTGTGCAACACATTTGCGGGCATAAATCCCTCCTGCCGTTCGGATTGATCCATGATGACTTCCACCTTGATTCCCTTCCGGTGAGCTTTGACGAGCGCTTCCGCGATTGCCATAGATCTGAAGGAATAAGCCATAATCAGGATTTCGGAGCGCGCCTGTTCAATGGTTTTTAAAACAAGCTCACCACAGCCGCCGTCCGGGCTGAAGCATGCCTGAACGGTGAATTTTGCTTTTGATTCCGGTGGAGCAGCATAAGGAGAACTTCCAGTTATGAAGAAGAGGAACAACAGACAACTGACGATAACCTGCTTTTTCATGTCGCCGTATCCTACATACTGTGCAGATTTTAAGGGGAGCGCAGTTTTTTGTCAAGGACTATTCGGAATGCGGCCGGTTTAGTTTCCGTTGCCATGAAAGAAGCTATTCCTGTTCCCGAAATAAAGACGTCCATTTCGCGGCCAGCGGAATGAACATGGTGGTATAATCATCCGTCCAGACACGGAATTTGCTGTGAGCGTTTTTCTGGTTTTTGTCGATCCACCCGACATTTCTGAGACATTGCAAATCCGCGGTGTTCCTGCCGAGCGCAAAATAATCGGTTCGGACGGGTTTAGCCGCCTCTGCGAGCATAAGCTCGGTACTTTTCGAAACAGCATGCAGATTCAACCTGTCTGCCGCGGCCTTGAGAACCGGAAAAAGGTCGTAATAACGGTTGGTGATATGAAAAAGGATGATGCCGTGATTCCGGAGGCGATGGAGATATATTTCAAGGGCTTCCAGAGTCAGCAAGTGCGAGGGTATCCCTTCGCCGTTGAAGGCATCAATGAAAATCAGATCATAAAAACCCTGTTGGTTCTGCAGGGCCAGCCGGCCATCCTGAATAAACACCCGGGTTGTGGCAGGGGTTGTTTCGATAAAATTAAACCACTTGCCTGCCAGAATAAATACCTGGGGATTGAGTTCAAAGAAATCCAACTGATCTTCCGGTCGGGTATAAGCCCCGATGGTTCCGACGCCCAGACCGACGGCGGCGATTCTGGCTCCGGCAGGGATGATATCAAAGATATCCCCAAGACCGGACGCGGGGTTGTAATAAAGCGTCGGCGCGGAGTTGCCGCGTTGATCAAGAATCTGGACCCCGTGAACAGTAGCCCCGGACACCAGACTGCGGACAACATATGCCTCCTGGCCGGAAAGTTTTGTCTCGATCACCCGGGTGGTTCCGTAATAATTGCGCAGCGCGCTCCGGGTGATCGGCATGCCGGAGGATATGCTTATGGCTATGATCATCCCAGCCATCAGCATCATCGGGATTGCACGCGCAAGGCGGATCGTTCTTGAAGAACGAAACAGAACAACCATGGTCTGTCTGCCGTGTCGCCGCGCCAGAATAACCACCGCAAGAATCGCCAAAAGCGGATATTCCAGGAATCCGGAAAATAGAAACGGTGCGGCAAGACTGACAAATGCTCCTCCCGCGGCCCCGCCCAGCGCAATAGCAATGTAAAAAAAGGAAAGACGGTCGTTGACCGGTCGTTGCTCGTAAAGTGTGCGGTGCAGCAGGACACAGACAGTTAAAAATACAAACCAATGTCCCGGAAAAATCCATATGCGGCCCGCCCCGATGACAAAAAGAATCATCCCGAATAAGAATAATTCCGGCCAGGCGCGGCCAAGGATATCCGATATTTTGCAAACCGGGCGGAAAGAGACGATGAAGCTGATCAGATACAATGAAAGAGGCATCATCCAGGCGAGCGGGAAAGAACCGATTTCGGAGTTCGTGATATTCGTTACCGTAACCAGAAAAGCCGACGTAATGGCGCTCAGGAATGACCAATAGAAAAAATCTTTGCACACCGGTTTTCCGGCTGACCTTTCACGACAACCGGCTGAGGCTTTGACGGGTCTTTCCGGTTCCGGAGGATAAGATATGCGGAATGAAACAACCATCATGAGAAAAAACAGGACATAGATGGCCATCCAGAGAATGCTCTGACTTAACAGCCCGATAAGGGGTTCAATGAGGAAGGGGTATCCCATCAAAGCGGCCAGGGCGCCTGCGTTAGACGCGGAATATAAGGAATAAGGATCTCCAGAGGTATTCGAGCGGCTGTATCTTTGTTGGAGAATCACGGTTGTTCCCGCCAGGATAATGAAAACAAAAATAAGCGCCGAGGAGAATAAAACCAGCCACCGGATCGAATCATGATTCAGACGGATACCGGCGAAGAGACCGGCTGGCAAGATCAGCAAAGAAAGGGCAACCCCGAACAAATGGAAACGATTGGATCCGGCAGGCGCAATAGCCGCGTAACCATATCCGGCAAGAATCAATAATTGATAGACGGTAAGGCAGATCAGCCAGACATGAGCGACACCGCCGAATAGCGGCGTCAGTCTGCGTCCGATGTATAGTTCGAGACAAAAGAGAAGAAACGACCCCAGAAAAGCCGTGCCACTTAGAATGTTTCGGTTTTGGCAATGCGTCATGGCCTTGAAGTGGTACCTTTCTAATACGAGGTTTGTTGGGTCATATTTAAGTTTGCCTGCAAAAGTGAAGCTGATAAAGCACGATAGCGTGCAAGAAAGATAATCGATTTCCTTGTGTTCTGTTACCATAATTACTCTGACGTTTCAATCCAGGATGCCCCGCGGGCGCATTAAAAAACATAATTGTGTCTTTTTTAAGTTCATTTACATCATTTGATGGGGTCATTCATATCTGACCATGCTTTTATTCCATCATAAATTCCCGATCCTCTCAGGGTTTGGATTGTTTAATAACCGAGTCTGTTGCAGGAAGGATAAAATTGCGCTGGCGCAATAAATTTCTTGCCATTCGACGATAATGATGTTGATTAATAAAAAACGATTTTAGGGGGATAATATCGTAAAATTAAAAATTATTGGTTCTTTGATTTCCGTCATCACTTTCTTATTGCTCTGGCTTTTTGCTTCAGCAGCTTTTGCATTTCAGAACAAGGTCTGTGTCTCTCAACCATCTTCGTCAAAGTCCGGAGGGACATTCTGTAAGACAAATTCGTTAGATAATAACATGGTAAAGATTACCTGTGAATCGACGTTGGATAAGGACGCTACAATCCATGCATGTACCAGGATAATCCGGGATTGGGAAAAATCATCATTGTCGTATGCCCACACCTCCATTATTTGGCGCTGTGTAAGCGGCGAAAAGGAGAGCTTCGTCTTCGACACAGACTTCAAACAGGATGACATACGCTGCGATATCGTCTGCGGGAAATGCGCCAAGACCTGGAAAACGATCCAATAGATTGTCGATACTATCCCTAAAAGACATCATTAAGCATCGATAGGTGTTTAAAGAAATGCCCCTTATTGAATTACCGGTCTGCCTAATATTCAAAAGGGTATTTCGTTATTGTATGATCGTCTTCGAATATACACGTTCTTTAATTCCGCTGTCGATAGAGAAATGTTCATTCTCTGCCGCTTTCCGGGACATGGTTGGTTTTCAATTTACTTCATATTTATGCTCTAAAATTCACTTGATTAAATACTTTGTTAAGCGTATCGACAATTCTGGAAATCAGCCTGTAAGAATGGAGGACGGAGCCTATTTATCGCCGGGTAACCTTATCGCGCGTGCTGCAAATCAGCGCGCTTTTGTTTCTATTGTTTGCGGGACTTGGCTTTGCCGCGCTCTGCCTCGGCGCAATCCATATCGCTCCCGCCGATGTGGTTGGGTCCATCGCACGCACGCTGTCCGGTGAATCGTCTGCGTCCGAAGCAGACCTGATTTTATTTTCTGTACGCCTGCCCAGGATTTTGTTTGCCGGGATCGTCGGAGCGTCATTATCATTAGGCGGTGTCGTTTTTCAGGCGATTTTGCGCAATCCGCTGGCTGACCCTTATGTGCTGGGGATTTCGGGCGGCTCGGCACTGGGCGCGATTGTCGGGATTGTTCTGGGCGCGGGTTCTTTTTATCTGGGCGTGCCGTTTCTGGCTTTTTGCGGCGCGCTGCTTACCGTTTTTCTCGTATTTATCGTGGCCGGAGGATCAAGAGGTCTTCTTCTGGATAACTCGCTGCTTTTGGCGGGCGTGGTGGTCAATGCTTTTTTTTCCGCGGCAATTCTTTTTGCTCTGTCTATCGTGAACAGCATGGAGCTGCACAGCATCAGTTTCTGGCTGATGGGTGATCTCTCCGGAGCGGCGTGGAAAGAAATTGCCGTGGCCGCCGCTTGCCTGCTGATTTGCTTTGTGATCCTTTACGCACAGGCGCGCAAACTCAACTTAATGGTGCAGGGCGAGGAAATCGCTCTGCAGCTGGGTGTTCAGGTGCAGAAAACAAAATATATCCTTCTGATCGTTACGTCGCTGATTACGTCGGTTGCCGTGTCGCTTGCGGGGATCATTGGTTTTGTCGGCATTATGGTGCCGCATATGATGCGCCTGGTTTTCGGCTCTGATCATCGATTGCTTTTGCCGGGGGCGGCTCTGTTTGGCGCTTCATTCCTGGTGGTGGCCGATACACTGGCGCGGATCATTCTCGCGCCCGCGGAATTGCCGGTCGGCGTAATCACCGCCCTTTGCGGCGCCCCTTATTTTATTTTTCTGATGAGAAGGAAGGACCATGGTTAATGT
>CAZDYR010000035.1:0-11600 GCA_964509625.1 uncultured Smithella sp.
TAAAAGCATGGGAAACCATGAAATGAAAATCATATACCAGGGATTTTCCTCCAGAGGCTTGGCTGTAATTTTAACATTTTTCTCCCTGAACATTCCAACAAGGCCGTCATCTTTCGGCGCGTATGTTTTAAAGACGGTTCCATTAGCCAATTTTCCGGTAATGGCGTCTCCCTGGATAGTTACTTCCGTTATCTCGCTATTATTCAGGTGTGATAACATTTCCGTATAATTTATGTCTTTCGCACCGGGTTTTTGCTGATTGAAAAGCTGCCAGACAAGTAAAAAAACCAGAAGCACTGTCAGAACAAGTGCTATATTTTTTTGAAACTGATTCAAGATCTTTCTCCTTAAAAATAAATGTATTTATTGATCTTTATAATAATATCCAATTTAACACAAATATTTTCTTATGCGGTTTTCCACCTATTATAAAGGCCGAATTTCAAGGATCGCAACGTTTTTTGTTTCTCGCGACACCTTAACCCTTTCACTCATGTGCATGTTTTCTATCCAAATCACCGATTCCTGATCGGCTATCAAGGCGATCCGCTCACGTTGATCCCTGGGAATCTTTCGATCAATCATAAACTTCTTGATTTTCTGGGATCCTTTTGTTCCCAGCGGCGCAAACCAGTCCCCGTTTCGGCGGTTCCGGACCACCAGTGGTTCCTTTATTTTATCGCAGTCAAAACAGGTTTGATCAGGACTTTCCCAATCCGTAAATTCTAAAGCGATCCTTTTCATCGATAAGATCATTTGCCTCTCCCTGAGAACAACTTTCCCGGGAATTGTCATGGCATATTCGTAGTTCCGGAATATTTTAACCGGACACCGCTTGATCACAATAAGATCGTATTCTTTCTGAGCGACAAGACCGCAGGGCAATGAAACCTCTTTTCCTGTGGGGCTGCTGATCGCCAGACAGACCAACGATTCAATATGCACTGATGAAAAACCTCCTCCGGACGGAGCGAGGCTCTCCAAAAGGCTTTTCACAAGCCTGAATCCCAAAGCGGCGTGAAGCGTCTTAAAGTATTTTACGGAGAAAGATATCTGATCCTGTGTTTTTTGAACGAAAGGTGACGCCATAATTTCGCCGACGTATCCATTGATCAAATCGTCATCACGGCGAATAATCTCAGCCATTCTTGCCAGGTTCTGCTCAATCCCGGGATTATATTTATCCTTGATCAAGGGTATGAGTTCATTGCGGATACGATTACGCAGGTAAATATTGCAGGCATTTGAACCATCCTCGCGATATTCAATATTCGCCTTTTGGAGGAAATGAATAATTTCCCGCCGGGAAACTTCCAGGAGCGGACGGATATATTTATTTTCCCGCATAGGCAAAATGCCTTTCAGTCCGTCCAGCCCGCTGCCTCGCATCAGGTTGAGCAAAACGGTTTCCGCCTGATCCTGCAGATGATGACCAAGTGCAATTTTATTTGCCGCGTGGTTCACGGCGACTTGATCCAGAAAACGATACCGCTCTTGCCGGTAATAATCTTCCTGTGAAACACCTCTGGGAACAACTGAAGATTTTATTTTTTCCGTTTCAAAAACCAGTCCGAATCTTTTGGCCAGGCTGTGACAGAAGGCTTCATCCGCATCGGAGTGCGCGCCGCGCAATCCGTGATTGAAATGAGTGGCAACGATTGTCAATCCGTACGTTTGAGCAAGACCGGCCAGGCTCAACAAAAGCGCGCAGGAATCCGCCCCACCGGATAAGGCGGCAATGACACGGTCGCCGTTTTCCAGCAGAGCATATTTTTTGATTGTCCGTTCGATTTTTCTAATCATCATTGAAACAGTGAATTGATTTCCATGAGATTTTCACAATAAAAATCAGCACCCATCTTTAACAGCGCCTCCGGGTCGCCCAGACCGTTTAAATACGAACAGGAAACGATCCCGGCATTTCTGGCCGCGGCAATATCGTTGACTCCGTCGCCGATGAGAACGGCTTTCTGCGCAGACACACTGTATTTATCCAGGAGATACTCCACCACGCGCGGGTCCGGTTTTTGAAAAGGGGTGGAATCCGCGCCCACAATTTCCATAAAGTACCGGTCAATGCGCAGACCGCGTGCAATAGCCACGGTTAAATGATAGCGTTTATTGGTCAGTACAACTTTCATTTTGTGATTAAAATACTTCAATACATCCAGCACTTGCGGACAGCAGACCGTGTGATCCATCATATGCTTTTCATAATGAGTGCTGAAAATACGCATCGCCTCTTCCATGCTTCCCTTGTGATGGTCGCCAAGCGATCTTTCAATCAATTTATGCACACCGTCACCCACAAAACTGATAATTTCATCCGGCGTTCGGGTATCAAGCCTCATGGACGTCAGCATATGGTTAATGGAAGATACGAGATCGGTAGCCGTGTCAGCAATGGTGCCGTCAAAATCAAATATCATCAAATCAACTTTTTTCATTCTATCTTCTCCCGATCGTTGTATAGCCGAGAGACTTTGTAAAAACAAGGTGCTTTGTTGAGCGTGTTCTTCTTAAATATCATTTGACGGATATCATGGGGTATGTTAGAAAAATTAACCGCTTGGATCATGTAGAACAGACTGAGACGGTGTTTGTAAAATTGTCTGTTGCCGGTCTTCCTCATGCTGCGGAAGGCCTTTTTTATGGGTGATGGGACATGGCGAGAAGAAATCAATCCCCCGCGTTTGCTATTATCGGCGCTGGAATGGTCGGCACAGCCATCGGTTTTCTTTTAAAAAAAGCCGGCCATGACATTACGGCCGTTGCCGATTGCTCGGCGGCTCATTTACAGAGAGCCATCGCATACACGGGAAAGACGGCCGTCTTCCGTGACCCTGCGCAAGCGGCAGCGCATGCTGATTGTCTGCTGATCACCACGCCTGACGACCGCATCGAAGCGGTTTGCACGAAAATTGTCCGGGGTTCTTCCGTCAGGGGAAAGAAAATCTTTCACATGAGCGGCGCGGGAGGGCTGGATCTTCTTGAACCTGCGGCTCAAGCCGGCGCAGCCGTCGCCAGCATTCACCCGCTACAGAGTTTTTCTTCGATCACCGGCGCTATTCAAAATATACCCGGCAGCTATTTTGGTGTGACAGCTGCCTCCGGATCAAAAAAAATCGCGGTGTCTATCGTCCGGGATCTTCAGGGAATTCCTATTCATATAACACCGGCACAGAAGCCGCTTTATCATGCGGCTGCCTGCATGGCTTCGAATTATCTCGTTTCGTTAATGAGCGTTGTTGAATCGATCTATCTATCCATCGGCTTTTCCGAAAAAGACGCTCACAAGGCTTACCTTCCTCTGGTTCACGGCAGTCTCACGAATATTGAAAAGCAGGGGTGTGTCGGGGCGCTCACCGGACCCATTGCCCGCGGCGATGCTGGAACGATTCAAAAACATATCAAAGCTCTCGCCGACAGCCCTTCAGACACTGCTTCTCTATACGGAGAACTCGGACAGATTACAGTTCAACTGGCCCTTCAAAAAGGAACATTGAATGCTGTTCAGGCAAAGAAAATTACCGCTCTTTTGAAAGGAGTAAAAAGATGAGCTCGCCAATGAAGATCACCCGAAAAAACATTCTTGACATCAAAAAGATGAAGTCCCTCGGGGAGAAAATAACCATGCTGACAGCCTACGATTTCCCCATGGCTTCCATCCTGGACGAAAGCGATATTGATATCATCCTGGTCGGCGATTCTCTGGGCAATGTGGTCCTGGGATATAACTCTACCCTTCCTGTTACCATGGATGACATGGTGCGCCACACCCAGGCTGTTGCCCGCGGTGTTCAAAAAGCCATGATTGTAGCGGATATGCCTTTCTTATCCTATCAGGTATCATCAGAATCGGCCCTGGCTAATGCCGGACGTTTCCTGAAGGAGGCTGACGCTCAGGCGGTCAAACTTGAAGGCGGTCGGGAACACGCTGAAATCGTCCATAAAATGACTTATGCCGGAATTCCCGTCATGGCGCACCTCGGATTGACGCCGCAATCGGTCAACCAGCTCGGCGGTTACAAAGTTCAGGGTAAAAACGAAGACGCGGCGGAAACCATTATACGGGACGCGAAAATCCTGGAAGAAGCCGGCGCCTTCTCTCTGGTTCTGGAATGTGTGCCCGAAAAACTCGCTCAGGACATCACAGCCGCGCTCTCCATCCCAACCATCGGCATCGGTGCCGGTGTTCATTGCGACGGTCAGGTTCTGGTGGTGAACGATATGCTGGGTATCTCTGACAGAGTGACGCCGAAATTTGTAAAAAAATATGCCCATTTAAATCAGGACATCAAAGACGCCGTCAAACAGTACATCGCGGATGTGAAAACAGGCGCCTTCCCGGATGCCGAGCACAGCTTTAGATAAAGCCGTTTCTCTCAAATTCCGGCAAGCTGTTTCAGCATTTGCGTATAGGTTCTTAAGAGAATGTCTGGATGAACAAAGTAATCCGGCCTCTGTTGAAAGTGCAGGTCAACCAGTTCTTTAGACGCCTGCTCGACACTGGAATGTTTGTCCAGCGACCTTCTTAGCCTGTCAACCATTTGCTCCACAGCGCTTTTGCTTCTCGCGACATAATGTCCGGCTTCGTCTCCCGTGATATAACCATAGTGGTCCGCACAGACCATTTCAACATCCAGCAAGGCCAATTTGTCCAGGCTCTGCTGGTAGCGCTCAAAACTTGAGCCCGCGGCAATCACATACTCATCACGATAGGGAATGGCCACGGCATCGGAAGGAAACAACGCTTTCAGCTCTGGGACATAAGCGGAAATCGAGCAGGACGAGTGCCCCGGTGTTTCATGAATCTCAATATGACGGTCACCCAGATCAATGCGGCTTCCCTGCTTTAAAGGCTCACCCTGTACATCATCACGCCACTGCCAGTCGAATGAAGAAAGGCCATCCGTCTTTCCCTGCACCCTTTGGCATACTTTCAACATGAAATCGTTGATCACTGAAAGAGCCTTTGGATTGGCAAGCACTTCCCAGGCAAGCGATGATGCGTAAATTGATAACTGCGGCCAGTGTCTTTTTAAATAAGGCACAAGACCTACGTGATCGAAGTGCGCGTGCAGCATAATAATATGCTGGATCTTATTTTTGTCGATTCCCCATTCAGAAATCTGATACAGATATTCGGGCAGAATATGGCTTAAGCCGGCGTTGATCAAGGCAGACGATCGACTCCCCTCCAGCAGATAGACACAGGACTCTTGTGTGCCCAGGAACCAGAAGCCTTCATCAATTCGACCTGCGCTTTTAATTCTCATTCATTTTCATAATACATGATGACCGCGTTTTTCCTTAATTTGGCCATCATCTGAGAGAATATATCGGCTTGCTTTTGCTGCTCCAGATGCAGCGCAATCCTATCTTTCACCTCTTCCAGCGACACGGTCTTCGCCGGACTACGCCCCAATACCTGAATCACGTGATGGCCGAATTCCGTTGTGATCACCGGCCCAACCACATTCATTTCCTGTGAAAAAGCGGCATCTTCAAAAGGTTTGACGGTCTGGCCTCTTTTGATTTCACCCAGATCACCGCCGTTTTCCTTGCTGGGACAGTCGGAATTGTTTTTGGCAATCTCCGCGAAATCAGCGCCGTCTAAAACTTTCTTGCGCAGATCTTCTATTCTGGCTTTCTTTTCATTTTTTGTTTTTTCATCGTCTTTGGCGTCAATGGTTACAAGGAGATGACGAACATGGACGCTTTCGGGCGTGATAAACTTTTCTTTGTTGTCCGTGTAAAATTTACTGATTTCCTGTTGTGACGGTTTGGATTTCTTGCTAGTCTCCATTTCCACCAGTTTTCTTATTTTTATCCCCAGAGCAATGTCATTTTTGGAAACATCGTTCTCTTTAAGGAAATCGTCCAGTTTTTTATCGGGAGGAAGATTTTGCCTGATTTCATCATAGAATACCTGAAGATCTTTCTGTGTTACCACAATTTTTTTTCTGTCGGCTTCATTGTTTAAAACGGTTTTTACGACAAACTCTTCCATGAGTTGCTTTTTAACTCCCTCCTCAATCTGTTTTTTCTTGTCCGCTGGAATTTTGTCCTTATAAAGGTTCATTTTAACTTTGATTCTTTTAGCCATTTCATCCTTTGTTAATACGATTCCGTCAACACTGACTAAAACATCCTTGGGGGTCATTTGCCGGGGTTCTATCAACGACGGTGTAACCGTCGCCTGATCGGGTCCAGCCGGCGCTCCCTCTATAGCTTGCTGCTGATCAGGCTGTGCAGATTTAGGCGTACCTTCTTCTTTCTTGCTGCAACCTAATGTTGCCGCCATCAGAACCGCCACAAACACGCACAGGATAAGTTTCATAAAGTTTTTATTCATGCATTTCCTCCAGAAAATAATCAATGATCGCTGTGTAGAATGTTGTCTAAGCTAACCATTCATTCAAGTCAAGCAGATTATCCATGCCCGGCAGGCTGATCGTTACGTCACGCCTCTGAGATAACCCAGCCATTTGATTTGATCTTGCATTTTCAAACCATGATCATCCGCCAGTCCATCCGGATACTCCCTGTCCTGCATTTGCAGCATTTTCTTCAGAGCCAGCTGCTGGCTGACACGCGGATAACATTCTTTGGTCAGATAATTGACCAGTTTTAACGTTTCAAATCCGTCGAACCAATTGTGAAACTGCCTGTCATAGGTTTTCCGGTCCTTCACATGATGGCGGATTTTGGTCCAAACCTGCACAAATCCGCGCGTATTCAAAAACACTCTTAATCCCTTATCGATTTCCCCTGCCAGGGTAAGAATCCGGTCGGGACTGAGGTGTGACGAATCTTTCATGAGCTCGATCCATTTTTTTAAAACAGAAAAGATGTGGGGATCATAAAGAAGAGTACCCACCTTCTGTCCTGAGACAATTTTTTCAATCGCCGCGCCTGTCCCAAACGGCACTCTTCCGGATAAGCGCGCGGACGGATAGACGATGGTCTCGCGAATCTGTCGGATTGAACCTGTTTTGGCCAGCTTGTTTAAAAAATAAAAATCTTCTCCCGCTTCACGGCGATTCATTCCCCGGACGGTAAGATAACTGTCCGCGGTTGTCACGATGGTTGATCCAATGGAGTGAAAAGCATAGGGTGATCCGGCATATTTCAGTCCCAGCACCCAGTATCGCAAAAAAATCTCGTATGAGCAGATCGCTGCTTGCTCCAGCTCATTAGACGGCATTTGATGTTCATATGCGATGATGCCGGTCTGCGTTTTGCCGGATATAAAAGCATTTCGGACAGCCGTTAAATAGTTGGGCTGAACAACCGTGTCCGCGTCCAAACTCAGAATCAGTCTCGGACCGTCACCGGAATTGGCAAGCAGACGTAAAGCCATATCCATGCCGATCTTTCGTGCCATGCCGACGCCCCCGAGATGGGATGGTATTTCCAAGCCTGATGACGAAGCATCCATGCAGCCCAGTCTCAGCGGCCTTGCAGTGATCCTTTGCAATGCCGCCCGGACATGGCCGGAACAATTGAAATGATTCGTGGTCTTTTGGTGAATCAACGCATTCAGGATTTGAAGTGTTTGGGCGTTGTTTTCTTTGTCTTCATTTGATGCGCCTGCCTTATTGTTGACCACGCAAAGGATCGCAGATGATTCCAGTGACTGATCGCTGTTGTCAGCTATAGACGCCAATGTGGTAAAGATCAGATCTTTTTCAGCATAAGCCGGAATAACGACCATCTGTTCAATATTTTCGAGACTGCCGGCCTGCAGCGTCCAGGGGTGCCCCGTCGCGTATCTCTTCAAATAATCATTCAGCAAAGAGGCTTTTTTCATCTCAGCAGCTCTTGGGTGCGATTCAGCAAAAAATCATAATCTTCACCGGCAATCCACTCTATGGCCACTCCTTTTTTCTCCATACGCCTGAACCATGTCATCTGCCTTTTGGCAAATTGGCCAATGGCGATCTGAAGCTTTGAAACCATTTCATCCTTTGTCAGCTGTTTTTGCAGATATTTGGCAATAAAGCGATATTCTAAACCGAAACTTTCCAGGCGTTTCCAGGATACCCCCTGTGCGTGTAATCGGGATACCTCCTCAATCATACCCATATCCAATCTCTGCCTGAGTCTTGCTGAAATTCTCTTTCGGAGCATTTCTCTCTCCCAGTAAATTCCAAATACGCCGGCATGAATGACCGGTTTTTGTTGCCGGCCGTCATACTGATTTTGCCTGGCCCGCTCTATTTCAATTTTTCTGATGATCCGATTGCGGTCTTCAAGATCTGTTTTATTATGTAAATCCGGCATCATACCCATAAGAATGCCCCGGAGTTCAATCGTCGATTTTTCCGCAAGTTCCGCTCTTAATCGCTCATCGTGTGTCGCCGGAGGCAGAACGTAGTCGGTCAGCACGGATTCCAGATAAAGCCCGGTGCCTCCGACCAGAACGGGCAATACAGATCTTTCTTTCAGGTTATTAAAAATTTGATAGAATCTCGTCTGAAATTCAAAGACGTTAAACTCCAGCGCCGGTTCAATGATGTCAATCAAATGATAAGGAATGTTTCTGCCATTTATCAGATATTCAGACAAATCTTTTCCTGTGCCGATGTCCATGCCGCGATAAACCTGGCGGGAATCCGCCGAGATGACCTCCCCCAGGAGATCTGCGGCCAGTTTTACAGCCAGCGTTGTTTTTCCGGAGGCCGTCGGCCCCAAAATGACGATCAGATTGCTTCTCATCATGTTCGCTCTATTCCAAAATCCTGTAAGCCGGTCGAGTGATGAATCTCCGCAGCCTGCTGCGATGTTTTTGACTGGAGTCCAAAAAAAATGCCCCGTAAAACGGGGCATTTTTTTCTAGTTAATTAATGGAATGATTATAGTGGCTGAACATTCGCTGCGCTGGGTCCTTTGTTACCCTGTTCAATATCGAAACGAATTCTCTGACCCTCATAAAGGGTTTTAAATCCGGTCCCGGCAATGGCACTATAATGCACGAAAACATCGCCGCCCTCGTCGTTTTCAATAAAACCAAACCCCTTCTTCTCATTAAACCACTTCACTTTTCCTTCTGCCAATGCTAAAAGTCCCCCTTTCAAAAATTTGTTTCTGCCGGTTTAATACCGTTAGAAACTAAAAAAACCGCACGAATTCTTCATCATTCAAGAATTCTCTGCGGTTAATTTTCACTTTGCAAAACAATCTGCGCACTAACAATTTCCCAAGAAAACAAATCCATATCTTCTGCCATGAGTCTATCCATCGACACATGTGTGCTGACTTTAACACCATTTTTTATAAAATCAAGCTTTTTTTTCATGAATATATTGCCTTAAATGCTCGGTTAATTTTACTTCCCGTCCGGCATAGAAATGATCCGTTGCTTTCATCACAATGAGTTTCGAATGAATAAATTCAGCTTTTTCCTTTAAATCATTCGCATCACAAAAAGGGTCGTCATCTCCACATATTATTAATTTTACAATACTTTCCAGACCGTTCCAATCAAAATGAAAATATTTTTGAGGGGGAGAAATTAAAATTGCAGAATCGATCAAAGAAGGTTTATCGGCCAGCAGACGACAGCAAACCCACGCGCCGAATGAATAACCGGCCAAAGTAATTTTCTTTTCACCATGGCTTTTAACAAATTCACAGGCAGATAAAATATCCTGTTTTTCTCCCCTGCCCTCATCATAATTTCCGGTGCTTTCTCCGACACCGCGAAAATTAAAGCGCAGTGTGGAATAACCACCTGATGAAAATACATCCCGGATGGTTTCCACAACATTATTGTGCATGGATCCACCCATCAGCGGATGGGGATGGCAAATGACGACCGCGGAATCTCCCGCAGAATGACGCCATAATCCTTCGCCGGCCAGTACGCCGTTTTTCCAAAATACTTTTGCTTCCTGATCCATAGCGTTTATATTTGTCCCGCGCGATGGCACGCGCACAATCTCCTTTCCTGATAAGGATTGAGCTGAGGCTGGCTTTCGTCACAAATTGCTATTTTATAGCCGCAACGATTTTTAAAATTGCATCCCTGAGCGCCCGGATCCCCGGCCTCTCCGAGAATCATCTTTATTTTTTTCTGCTGCTTAGGATCACAAGACGGCATGGCCGCCAGCAACATGCGCGTGTATGGGTGGAGCGGTGCCTGATACAGATCATTTTTATCCGCCAGTTCGACGATGCGTCCTAAGTACATCACGGCAATCCGGTCGGACACATGACGGATGACATTGAGATCGTGGGAGATAAACAAATAAGTTAAGCCGAAATCACCTTTCAGATCTTTGAGCAGATTCAGGATCTGCGCCTGAATCGAGGCATCCAGTGCGGAAACCGGTTCGTCGGCAATGATCAGTTCGGGCTGCAACGCCAGAGCCCGCGCGATGCCGATCCGCTGCCTCTGTCCACCGCTGAATTCATGCGGATACCTTTTAGCCTGCTCATCATTCAGGCCGACTTTAATCATGAGCTGCGCCGCTTTCTCCCTGTTTTGTTCGCGGTCGGCTATCCGATGAATATTCAGCGGTTCCTGAATAATGCTGATTGCCGATTTCCGGGGATTGAGCGAAGAATAAGGATCCTGAAAGATCATTTGCACGCGTCGGCGGTAGTGCTTTAAGTTTTCGCGAGAGAGTGTAAAAACGTTTTGATCTTTAAAATAAGCGCTGCCCGTGTCCGGTTCCTCCAGCCTCATCAGCAACTTCGCCAGCGTTGATTTGCCGCAGCCTGATTCCCCCACCAGCCCCAGTGTTTCACGCTCAAAGATTTGCAGATTGACGCCATCCACCGCCCGGACAATCCTGGGACGATTTTGCAGAAAGCCTCCGCCGAGAGAATATTTTTTTTCAAGTTTTTGGATATCCATTAGGATCGACGCCATAAACGCCTCTAATTATTTAATGTCCTCCGACGGCAGAGGTGTTCTTATTCAATCCCGCTTGAGCGGGACGCGTGTTGATTCTCCGCAGCAAAACAGGACACAAAATGACCCTCTTCCATTTCCATTAGTTCAGGTTCGTGAGCCCGGCATTCATCCATAACGTATGCACAGCGCTCGGCAAAACGGCATCCGGGCGCAAGATCATAGAGACTGGGGACCGTTCCTGGAATTGTTTTTAAATAGACATCGCCCGCATCCTTTGTGTCAGGGCACCCGGAGGGGCGGGACTCGATCAGACCGCGCGTGTAAGGGTGGAGCGGACGCGCGAATAATTTTTCCACATCCGATTTTTCCACAACTTTGCCCGCATACATCACCGCCACCTTTTGCGCCGCTTCGGCAATCACCCCAAGATCATGTGTAATCAGCATGACCGCCATGTTATTCTTTTCTTTCAGATCGGAAATCAAATTCAGGATCTGCGCTTGAATGGTCACATCCAGCGCCGTTGTTGGTTCATCCGCCAGCAGCAGCTGTGGACGGCAGGACATGGCCATGGCAATCATAACCCGTTGGCGCATGCCGCCGCTTAATTGGTGAGGATAATCCTTTGCCCTTCTTTCGGGATCGGGGATGCCTACTTCATTTAAAAGCCCCGCACTCCGGGCAAGCGCCTCTTGGGCCGGGACATGCTGGTGAAGACGGATCGCCTCCGCTA
>CAZDYR010000036.1:0-11487 GCA_964509625.1 uncultured Smithella sp.
GGCTTCAACGGGAACAACACGCCTGCCGAATTCGACGGCAACTTTCGGCGCGGCGCCGCCACCGATAAAGGCCAGGAGCGCTACTTTAATCACATTGAGGTATTGCAGATCTTCGTTGGCGATAAACTCCATGTTTTTTGCCATAGGGCCGACGTAACCGTAACAAAGCAAAACGCCGGTAAACGTTCCAACAAGGGCCGCGCCGATGCTGGCACCAAGCACTTCCGGCGGTTCTTTGATTTTGCCCATGGTAAGCACAACCCCCATAACGGCCGCGACAATGCCCAGTCCCGGCAATCCATCCGCAATGGTACTGACACTGTGGGCGGGTGCCATCGCCTCTTCATGGTGTGCTTCCAGTTCCTGATCGATGAGGGATTCCAGTTCATGAGGCGCGATGGTTGTGGTCATCACGGTTCGTAATGTATCTGTAATCAGGGTAATGGCGGCATGGTTTTTCAGAACATTCGGATATTTGGAAAAAAGAGGACTTTGCTCGGGAGAGTCAACGTCGGATTCAATGGACACAAGACCCTGCTGGCGGATCTTGTAGAAAATGCCGTTGATCATCAGGAGAACTTCAATGTAATCCTGCTTGGTATAAGGTTTGTTGGTAAAAATGTGTGCAATGGAGCTTCCGGTGGCTTTGATGACTTTCATGGGCGACGCAATGATAAAACCGCCAATGGCAGCCCCGCCGATAATCATCAATTCCACGGGCTGAAAGATGACGGACAGGTTACCGCCTTCCAGGAGGTAACCGCCGATCACGCAGGCGCTGACAATAACAAAACCGATGATAACAATCATGGAATCGGGGATTTACCTCCTTTTTTCTCTGAGGATTTCCCTCTCAGTTTCAAAAACAAATCGAATAATTTCATCCCGGACAAAATCATCCATATTGATGAATTGAACAGATGTATCATATTCAGGATGAGGTATTGTCACCTCGATAATTTCACCGTAAAGAAAAAGCGCCATAGGCATTTGCAGGCCCAGCATCACCTTAATTTCCAGGACCTCGCCCGGAACAAAAGATTCACACGTATTCAGACTCATGCCGCCGCCGCTGATGTTGACTTTCTTCATGCTCAGGCAGTTAAATCCATCATGCTGAAGGGTCAGTAATCGAATGATTTCATTCAGCTTGGCGTTAATACTCTGTAGCCATTGCGCAATTAACTGATCGTCAGGATTGGGCAAATTCTTAAACTCCGCCAGGATCGATTGCCCGGCGATACGTGAGCGGAACGTTTCTTTGTGCTGAGGCGCAACCCGTTTGTATTCGATTGGTATGCAGACATCAACCCGCGAATACTCTCTTTTATTCTCAATTTCTTCCGACATCATTTCAGTCATCAGCCAGTCCCGGGGGAAAGTATTTAAGGAACATGATGCAAACCGGGTGCCATCTTCATCTTCTTCAATCAATAAGATCAACCAGGGTTTAGCGCCCGTTATATCATCCGCTAACAAACTATATCGACAAGGTCGTCAATATCTTGACAAGAAAGATAGCTATTTGACAGAAATTAATGAAACACAAGGGTGTGTCAGCCGGGGTTAAGTTATCTTTATATATGAATATATTAATAAAATCTTCTGGTATATAAATTGCTATTCCCAATATAAAAATATGTTCTCTGACGATGAGAAATGAAATGAATAAACCTGAAAACAGCTTTTTGAAGGCAAGCGGCACGTTTTTAACACTTCTGATCATAATCGTTTTGTGGCCTTTCGATGTCAGTGCCAGAATTTATTCAATTCATTTTGCGTCATACAAATTGCTTAGTCAGGCTGAAATGGACCTCGAAAAATTGCGTTCCCAGGGCTACGAGGCTTTTGTGCGCGAAACCGATGTTGCCGAAAAGGGCAGATGGTATCGTGTCTATGCCGGAAAATATAATACCAGAAAAGCGGCTGCCGCGGCTGCCGCGGAAATGAATCGCAGGCAGCACATTGATAAAATTTTTATTCATTACTTCGATGATGTAAACTCAAAGCCTTCAGTGAATAAAGATCTGGCAGACAAATCCTCTTCTGTCGGTTCTTCATCTTCCAAGATTGTTATTATAGGCGATAAGGCGTCTCGACAATATTATCTGCCCGGCATGTCTTCTTCCAGCAGGGTGAAGAAACATAACAGGATTGCTTTTCTATCCGAGCGGGAAGCCATCGGCAAAGGCTATACGAAAGCGGACGTTGGCGCACAGAAAGCTGCCTCGGAAGTGCAGCAGCAAAAAAAAATGCCAGAACAAGTTGGAAGTCTTTCGCCTCAAGACAGAAGCGACGCTCCGGCGAAGCAAAAGGTCATTAAGCAAAAAGAAGCGTTCAAGTCGCTCCTGATGGGTGATGAAAAACTGATGCCGAAGCCCCCCAGGTTAATAGATGATCATCAATCTTCCCCGGAGATTTTTAAAGAACCGGATGAGACGGCTCTTCCGGAACCGGCCAGTGATTCAGACTTGTACAATAAAGCCTATCATGAGCTGAAAGAGAAAAAGTATGAACAGGCGCTTGCTTCCTTCAAGGAATTTATCAGCCGTGAGGATACCGACAAGCAATGGGGGCAGAGAGCCTTGCGCCACATGGCGGATTGTCACTATTATCTGGGGAAAAAGGGAAACAAGCAAAATCTGCTGATCGCCGCGGAATTTTACAAGAATACCCTTGAGAGTTTTCCGGACCGGCGACGGGAAAACGCTTTAACCTATTACCGTCTCGCCAGAACATATGAACATCTTCAGTATTATCCGGAGGCCGTTAAGCAGTATCAGAACCTGCTTACGCAATATCCGGATACATCTTATGCGCCTGAAGCATACTACAAAATCGGAGATATCTATTATCAGGACGGCAAATACGCTCAGGCCGCTGAAAGCCTGATTCGGTACCTCATGAAATACCGGGGAAAAGTCAACGGCAAAAAAGCATTTTATTTAATCGCGCACTCTTTCTACAAGGCAAAGCAGTCCGCCAATGCCGAAATCTGGTTTCGTGAAGCAAAACAAAAATGGCCCGATTGGACAGATATTCCCAAAGAGCTGGTATTGGATTACGGTCTTCACAAGACCTCCTTACGCCGGTATGATGAAGCGCTTGATGCCTTCTCTTACTATGTGAATCTTTATCCCAATGATGAGAAAATCAAAGAAGTATCCATGCTGCTGGCCAATGCCTATCGAGAAGCCGGTCAGTTTTCCCCGTCACTGGCTGTCTACAGCCGCATTATTGATCATTATCCCGACACAAAAGAGGCGAAAGAAAGCATGTTGGCCATGGCGACACTGGGTGTGGATCAACCGGGCATCAAGGCCTTTCGCTTCTTGAATAACATTCATTACTACAAAAACCCAATGGATACCTATGACACCTTGATTATGAAAAACGCCAAAGGAGACATCGCGGAAGAAGCCATGCTGCAAAAGGCGGCGGCTTTGGTCAAGAAGGGCGAGGGACGGAAAGCAGCGGATATTTACCTTGAATATCTGAATCTGCATCCCGAAAGCAAAAGAGTCGTAGACGCGGCGAAGGGTCTGAAATCGGCATCCGCTCAGCTGATCGACGACTACTTCGCCAAAAAAGATTATCTGGCCGTGGCGTTTGTTTATTTTAAATCTTATGGTGCTGTTGCCCTTCAGGCCGAAGAGCACGCTCAGGTCAATAAAATAGCTCTCAGCCTGAAAGAGCTGGGATTAATGGATGATTATTTAAATATTCTGAATCAATATCTGAAAGTATCCGTCAATGAATCCATCATCAATAAGGTCTCCCTGGATATCGCGGAAGGTCTTATCATCCAGCGTAAATATGATGATGCCCGGAATATGCTAAACGCCCTGGCGGTAAAACCATCCGTTCAAAAAAGTGTTTTGCTGACAGCCATACAGAAAAATCTGGCGGAGATTGCTTACGGAAAGCAGCAATACGACCAGGCTGTGGCAAATTATGACGCGGTTGTCAGATCCGGTCAGGAGTTGCCACAGCCCGGGAGAGTCTATATCAACTATGCCCGCTCTCTTCATGAGCAAAAGAAAAACGATCAGGCTCTTCAAAATTATCTGACTGCGGTGAAATACCTGAAAGATGAAAAGGGTGAGCGGATGATGGCTGGAATAGCTTACAAGGAAATCGGTGATCTGTATTTACACAGTGACAATCTGTCAGGCGGGTTGGATATGTACAACAAAGCGCTCACCACGACTGCAAAGGATGGCGAATTGAAATACTGGTCGCAGTTTCTTGTGGGAAAAACCTACATGAAGATGAACAGGAATGAACAGGCGCAAAGCATATTCGCGCAAATGAAAGCAGCAGCCGGTGCGGAAGGCTTCTGGTCCAATGTCGTTGATTTTTATGTCGCCGACGCCCAATGGTGGAATACCTACGGCGACCTGGTGAATCCTTAAAAAAGAATGGATAATGGTATGCAGGATTTATCCTTACTTCAAAAATCTTTTGAAAGCTTCAACAAAGCAACCGCAGAACTGGAGCGTGCCTATGCGCGCCTGGAAGAAAGATTTGCGTCCCTGAATCAGGAACTGGAGAATAAGAACGCCGAGCTTCTGAAAACCATTGAAGAAAAAGAGCAGACCAAGAACTATCTGCAGAATATC
This sequence comes from uncultured Smithella sp., assembly GCA_964509625.1. Lineage (GTDB taxonomy): Bacteria > Desulfobacterota > Syntrophia > Syntrophales > Smithellaceae > UBA8904. Next base: position 4,623 of record CAZDYR010000036.1, read on the forward strand.
CTGGAGAGCCTGATCAATGGCGTGATCGTGACGGATCTCGAAGGAAGGATTCAAACGCTTAACGCCTGCGCGGAGTCCTTTACAGGCGTTCGGCAGGAAGATGTTACCGGACGGCACATCAGTGTTTTGTTTGAATCCATGCCGGTCAATGACTGGCGGATGATCAATCTGGCTGAATATTTCAAGGGAGAAGCAGGGCATAAAGTTAAAATCAGCGGACGAACGCTGGAACTATTCTGCTCTCCTTTCAAATCACCGGCCGGTTCGCTGATCGGCAATGTGTTTATTGTGCGTGACATTACACAGATCGAAAAGCTCGAAGAGATGGCCAAACGCACGGAAAAATTCGCCGCCATGGGTGAGATGGCGGCGAACATTGCACACGAAGTGCGCAATCCCCTGGGCAGCATAGAGCTCTTTGCTTCACTGCTTTTAAAGAATCTTGCGGATCAGAAAGACCGCGAACGCGCTATCCAGATTATCTCCTCGGTAAAAAATGTTGACAACAAAATATCCAATTTACTGTTATTTACCCGCCGGCAGCTGCCGCAAATGAAAACAGTCCCTCTGCATCAAATCCTGAAAGACGTCATCGATTTTTCCGAACAGATTATTGAACAGGCGGGTATTGATATTTCCGTTCAGCTGGCGACGGGCCGTATTTTGATTTCAGCCGATCCCGAAATGATCAAACAGGTATTTCTCAATATCATTCTTAATGCGCAGCAGGCGATGCCGGAGGGCGGAAAAATATCCATCAAGACCCGTCTTGCGCCTAAAAGTCTGATCGAACCGCGGGAACAGATCGCGGAGATTATTTTTCAGGATGCCGGACCCGGCATTCCCGATTCCAGTATGTCCAGAATATTCGACCCCTTCTACAGCACGAAAGAAGGCGGGTCGGGTCTGGGGCTGGCGATTGTTCATAACATAGTCAGTGAACACAATGGCTCCATATCTGTTGAGAATGCGCCGGAAGGCGGCATGATCGTCAATGTCAGCCTGCCTGTCGTTCAGGATGATGAAGAAGCAAGGGAGAGTCACTAAATGTCCAATGCGGAAAGATTACTGATTGTCGATGATGATTCATCCATGCGCATGGCCCTCTATGAGTCTTTGAGCAGCTGCGGCTATGAAGTGGAAACGGCGGAAAACGGAGCCGATGCGCTTGTCAAATTCAAGCATGGCCGATTTGCCGGCGTGGTGACGGACATGCGCATGCCCAAAATGAGCGGCATGGATGTTTTAAAAGGCGTTAAACAGATTTCACCTGAAACCCCGGTCATTCTGATTACGGCTTATGGAACCGTCAACACGGCGGTGGAAGCGATGAAAGAAGGCGCTTCCGAGTTTATCATGAAACCTTTTTCGCTGGATGATCTGGAATTTGCCGTAAAAAACGTATTGGCCGCGAACATGCAGCCCAAGGGCGACAAGGATGAGGAAGAAAAAGAAGGTAATGCCTATCCTCATAAAGAAATCATTACCCAGGATAAGAAAATTCTGGAATTGCTGAATATGCTCAAAAGTATAGCAAAAAGCAAATCCAGTGTTCTGATCCAGGGGGAAAGCGGCACGGGGAAAGAGTTGTTTGCGCGTTTTGTCTACCGCCACAGCAATCGTCGACAGATGCCTTTCGTTGCCGTGAATTGCGCGGCCATTCCGGCCCAACTCCTGGAAAGCGAAATGTTCGGCTATGAAAAGGGCGCTTTTACCGGGGCGACGGTTAAGAAAATCGGCAAATTTGAACTGGCTGACGGCGGGACACTGTTACTGGATGAAATATCGGAGATGGACATTCAGTTGCAGGCAAAACTACTCCGGGTCATCCAGGAATCGGAGGTGGACCGGCTAGGCGGCAAAATGCCCGTTTCAGTAGATGTCCGGCTCATCGCGACCACCAACGCGGATTTGCAGAATCGGATTCTCCATAGAACTTTCCGCAGCGACCTCTACTATCGCCTGAATGTTATTCCGGTCATTGTCCCGCCGCTCAGGGAAAGAAATGGCGACGTTATTATGCTGGCGGATCATTTTATAAAAAAATACAGCGAGGTCAATGAAAAGGAAGCACCTGCCCTGACTGAAGACGCAAGGGCATCTCTTAAATCTCATTCCTGGCCCGGTAACGTGCGTGAACTGGAAAACATCATCGAAAGGGCCGTTTTGATCTGCCGGAATGGTCAGATTACGCCCTCAGACCTTTTGCTGGAAAAAAACAAGATGACCCAACATCAGAATGTCATTTCCCCTGATCAGGAAGCAAAACCACGTCAGGAAATTGACGATGACCAGAGAAATACCCTGCATGAGATGGAAAAAAATTTGATTTTTGACACACTGAACAAGGTAAACTGGAATAAAACAAAGGCGTCCAGGATACTGGGGATCAGTGTTCGCACCATGCGCAACAAATTAAATGAATATGGAATAAAAGATGGGTCTGCGGACGAATAATTAATCAGGATGGTATGTGATTTGCTAGTTAAATTGCTGAAGAGGTAAAAATGGAATCATTATTCGGAAAAACATTTAATTTGCTGGGTACCATGATGGATTACCGGTCGGAGCGTAATAAGGTAATTACATCTAATATTGCTAATTTAGACACGCCGGATTATAAATCATCCGACTATGTTTTTAAAGATGACCTGAAAAAGGCCATGGATGTCCGGATTAACTTGAAGAGAACCGACGAGAAACATTTTCCTAATGCCCTGGACGAAATTTCCAGAAATGATTTTAAGAAAGTGACTTCAGACGACAAGGTCGATCTTGATACCGAAATGACCAACCTGGCCGAAAACCATTTAATGTACAATTTAACAGCAGAATTACTGGCCCGAAAATTCAAGGGCATCCGAACCGTTTTAGAGGGGTCAAAATAAATGGAATTTTTTACGACGTTTAAAATTACCGGCAGCGGTCTTTCGGCACAGCGGAAGAAAATGGATGTCATCACCAGCAATATCGCCAATGCGTCCACGACCAGTACTCCCGAAGGCGGCCCTTACAAAAGAAAAGTGATGTCATTTGAAGCAGATCCACTGGAAAAAGGATTTGATGTGGATTTAAAAGATGCGGTCAATGCGGTGAAAGTCGGACAGGTGGTCGATGAAAAAGAAGGCTTTAAGAAGGTATTCGATCCGGCCCATCCTGACGCGGATAAAGATGGTTTTGTCACATTGCCAAATGTCAATCTGATGCTGGAAATGACGGATCTGATTACAGCTTCTCGTGCCTACGAGGCCAATGCGACCGCGTTTGATGCAATGAAAAACATGGCGCTGAAGGCCATGGATATTGGAAAATAATTATGACGATGGTATGGAGTCAAGGATATGACGGAAGATATATTCATTCGCAGCAGTGTTGAACAGCTTAAACCGCTCACAGGCATTGAACCCAAAAAGGCCGAAGGGGATAAAACGCCCGAAGGAACAGCGTTTGGCGATGTGCTGAAGAACGCCATAATGGACATCAACAACCTGCAAAATGATGCGGATAAGGCCATAGCCAACGTCCAGCTGGAAGATGCCGGTTCCATTCATGATGCGATGATTGCATTGGAAAAAGCCGGTATTTCGTTTCAGGTCATGATGCAGGTGCGCAACAAGATTCTGGATGCGTATCAGGAAGTCATGCGGATGCAGGTTTAGGAATCTTCTTTTGACGGGATGAACTCATGGATTCAATTTTTCAGTCTTTATCTAAGATATGGAGCGGTTTCGATTCGCTAAGTTCCGGTAAGAAAATATCCATTGTCATGGTTTTGCTGATCACTGCGGCGAGCATCTTCCTGCTTGTCTACCTGACAACTCAAGTGGAATACCGGGTCCTGTTCTCGAATCTTTCCAACGAAGACGCAGGCAATATCGTCAGTAGGTTAAGCGAAAAGAAAATCCCCTACAAGGTGTCGGCATCGGGGGGGGCTATTTCCGTACCCGTCGATAAAGTATCGGAGCTTCGCCTCGAACTTGCCGCTGCGGGTCTCCCGCAGGGCGGCGGTGTCGGTTTTGAAATCTTCGACACGAAAACACTCGGGGCGACCGAATTCGAGCAACAGCTCAATTACCGCCGCGCTCTCCAGGGAGAACTATCCCGGACGATTAACGGTCTGGATGAAATTCAGTCCAGCCGCGTGCACATCGCGCTTCCCAAAGATTCCCTTTTCACCGAACAGCAGAAAAGACCCACGGCCTCCGTCACCTTGCGACTGAAATCAGGCAAAAGCCTTCGCCCAGCGCAAATCGACGGCATTGTTCATCTTGTGGCCAGCTCCATTGAAGGGATGAACCCTGAAGACGTGATGGTGGTTGATTCCCGCGGCACGATCCTTTCCGCGAAGCAAAGCGACAGCAAGTTATCCAAGCTGACGGCGCAGCAGATTGATTTTCAACGCAATATGGAAAAAGATCTGGCGGCACGCATTCAAACGATGCTGGAGAATGTCGTCGGGCAGGGCAAGGCAGCCGTCCGGGTGACCGCGGAGCTTGATTTCCGTATCATGGAAAAAACGGAAGAGAGTTACAATCCGGAAGCTCAGGTCGTTCGCAGCACGCAGCGAAATTCAGAAAAAGAAAATGCGGTAACTCCCGCGGGAGCCGTTTCTGAAAATCCCAAAAAAGAAAAACTCGATGAAATCATCAATTACGAAATCAATAAAGTGGTCAGCAAAACCGTTATGCCGGTTGGCGAAACGAAAAAGCTGTCGATTGCCGTGTTGGTAGACGGCAAATACAGGAAAAACGAGAAAAATGAAGAAGTTTATCAGGCACTGACCAAAAACGAAATTGAATCACTGGAAGACCTCGTGCGAAAATCAGCGGGGGTCAATCCTCAGCGGGGAGATCAGGTTGTGGTCACCAACATGCCTTTCCGGAAAGTCGAAGCGGAAGAAGCGGAAGCGGCTTCCTTGCAGGAAAATATTGAGACCTTCTCGCCGGTTTTAAAATATGTTGGTATCTTTGCTATCATCGCTTTGATTGTGATGTTTGTGCTTCGTCCGATGCTCAAAAGTATCATGAGCGGTGCACCGGCCATTTCACCGGTTGAGGCGCGAATTCCCGCCGGCGCCGCTGCAGGTGAATATGCGCGTCAGGCGGCCGAGGCCGCCCTGCGTCAGGGAGGCGCGGAGCGCTCCATGACGGAGACGGAAATGACCAGGGAAATGGCAAGAGCCGACGCCAAGCAGTTTGCCGATATTCTGCGAAACTGGATCAAATAAGACAAAAGAATGTACCATATTATTTCTTGAGGCGATCATGACGGGAGAAGAAAAAGCAGCCATTCTGCTTTTATCACTGGATGAAGACCTGGCGGCCGACGTGATGAAAAATCTGAAGCCGTCGGAAATCAGACGATTAGGCAAACAGATGAGCCGGGTATCGAACATTCCGGCGGAAACAATCGGGTCGGTGGCCAAGGAATTTTGCACCATGGCCAAAGAGCTCGGCGGTACGATCACGGTCCGCGACGGCGTTTCAAAAACACTGATGGTCAAGGCATTGGGAGAGAAAGACGCAGCAACCATCATCAGCGAGGTGGACAGCACAGCCTTCGACAACCCGATTATTGACAAGCTGCATGAAATCGATCCGAAAGTCATGGCGGAATTCACACGCACGGAACATCCCCAGACCATTGCTTTAATCATGGTTCATTTGAAGCCCGAAAAGGCCGCGCAGGTTCTCGAGCATTTTTCACCGGCCATCCAGTATGAAATTACCAAGCGCATGGCGACGCTCAAAAGCGTGCCCCGCGAGTTTATTGAGGAAGTGGCCAAGACGCTGGAGAAGGAATTAATCAGCGGAAATTCAAATGATCTGCAAATGGGCGGCGTTCAGGTCATCGCGGACATTCTCAACCGCATGAACCGGTCAACGGAAAACGGCATTATGACGTCCCTGGAGGATTCCGATCCGGAACTGGCTGCGCAAATCCGTAATTTCATGTTCAGCTTCGAAGATGTCTTAAAACTCGACGACAAATCGCTGCAGGAGTTGATGAAGGATGTCAGCGCTGAAGATCTCTCCAGAGCGCTGAAACTGGTTGATGAAGGACAGCGCGACAAGATCTACAAAAACATGTCTAAACGCGGCGCAGAAATGCTCAAAGAGGAAATTTCTCTCATGCCGCCGATTCGGCTTTCGGAGGTTGAAGCCAGTCAGCGGAAAATTGTCGAAACAACGAAAAGACTCGAGTCGGAAGGCAGAATTGTTATTCTGCGCGGTGATGAAAAGGATGGATTCGTATAAGCGAAATGTGATCAAAGCCGGTGAAATCGTCAATACGGGTAAATCCGTGCCCCTGTCCGGTGCCGTAAAAAATATTCCCGTGCCTGATGCGGGCAAGGGGAGGCATCCCGCAGGACCGGCCCCGTCCAGAAGCCAACCGTCTCCGGAGAAAACGATTCAGATCACGGACAGCCACATCAAAAAGCGCGAGCAGGATGCTTATGAAAATGGCTATGCCGCAGGGGTTAAAGCACAGAGCAAGGATATCGCGGCAAAGCTTGAAGCACTGGCGGCCGTAACAAAGACAATCCCTCAAATCAAAAAAGACATTCTGGAAAAAGGGGAAGAGCAAATGGTCAGGCTAGCTGTTGCGATTGCCGAGAAAATCCTTCAACAGGAGGTGTCGACACGCAAAGAAGTGATCCTGGGTGTCCTGAAAGGAGCTTTGAAAAACATTGCGGAGACAGAAGGGATAAAGGTTCATCTCCATCCGCAGGATTTCCGCTACATGATGGAAGTTAAGAAAGATTTTCTTCAGTCCTTTGATGGTATTCGCAATATCATATTTGAAGAGGATTCTTCCATCAAGAGGGGCGGAGCCGTTGTGGAAACCATGTTTGGCGAGGTGG
>CAZDYR010000037.1:0-11422 GCA_964509625.1 uncultured Smithella sp.
CCCCGAATTCTTTTTCCAGATACTCCTCTTCTTTGCTTATTTTCTGTTTAAAAACCAAAAACATCACAAGAGTTGCTATTAAAACAAGTATGTTATCAAGTATGAACGCGGCAGATGGAACTAAGAACACAATAAAGGCCGCGTATAAAGGATGGCGAGAGTAACGATAAACACCACTGGTTACAAGTTTATGAGATAGAAAACCTCGCCTCACAAGAAAGAAAGATGCAAAACAGAAATATATTCCTATTATACCAAGTAAAAGGCCAATGACAAGGAAGAAGGGGCGGAATGAATTACCAAGCGAGACCGCATATCCATATTGAAATTGTGCACCGATAACCAATGATGTGCTGATACCACCCGCAAATATCAATAGCGGACCTATACCAAAGATATTCATGCGAGTTGCTGCTTTTATATTATCAAGGGATTGCTTCATCATTATTATTGTTTATTGATGTATTTCTTATTTTCATGTGTTTAATGAATAGGATGATATCTTCAAAAAGCGTATAGAAGATGGGAACATAAAGCAGCGTAAGAAAAGTCGAAACCAGCAGCCCCCCGATAGCGACGAATGCAAGCGGAGACAAACGTTCCAGACCAATCGCCCTTTCCATCGCAATGGGGATCATTCCGACAGCCGTAGCAAAAGCAGTCATTATGATAGGTCGCGTTCTTACCCGGACGCTGTCCTTTAAAGCCTCAAGTGTTGTCGCACCTGTTTCTTTTGCCATTTCAATGAAATCAATTAGGAGTATTGAGTTTTTCACAACAATCCCGGCAAGAAGGATAATCCCCATGAATGCCGCGAGGGATTGTTGTTTTCCAGCAATAAGCAGTGACCATATAGCGCCTATCAATGCCAGGGGAATAGCTACCATGATTGTCAGCGGATGAACGAAGGAACGGAATGCTGGAACCAGGGAAAAATAAAGCAGGACTAAACCAATGCCCATGGCCACCAGGAGGGCGTTAAATGATTCTTCTGCTTGCTTGGCATCACCTTCCTGCGAAAGAGCATAGCCATCCGGGAGTTTAAGTCCTGTAAGAGCCTTGTTCACGTTATCCATAATATGAGAAACGGGCGCCTTTTCGCGATAACCCAGGATGTCAATGCTGTTTTGCATAGCTTGGCGTGTAAGGAGCATCGGCACATATACAGTAGTGATAGTGCCCAAAGTCGATAGGGGAATCTCACCAGCCGGCGTGTGAACATGCAGATTGGCGATGCGAGAAATGTCGTCACGATATGCCTCTTTATAGCGGACCCGTATATAAAAACCATCCTCACCTGCAACACGGAATGCTGAGGCAATACCTCCCTGCACGGCTACCTGTACTTGTGCTGCAATTTCCCGCGGTGAGATGCCGTATAAAGCGCATTTCTCTCTATCCGCAATAAAATTAACTTCCTTTTTATCAGCTGTCCAGCTTAAGGAAACCGATTTCACACCCCCGACCGTTGCCATTCTCCGCTCAATATCTCGGCCGATTTCATAAAGGACTTTAGGTTCCGGCCCGGTTACCATTACATCGACTGTAGCCCTAATGCTGGAAAGGGGTGTTGCGCCGTAGTCGAATACATCCACGTATTTCAGGCCGGGTATTTTATAAAATCCCGTGCGCATATTGTTCTCAATCTGCCAGATGGTTTCCTGACGATGGTACCTGTCCACCATCATGACGGTAATATTCCCCTGCTGCGGATTCTTGCCGCTGCCGAAGGAAATGACCGAAGGCTCTGAACCCAGCGTGGAGCTGATAAAGACAAGCCCTTTCTGCCTTTTGATAACGGCTTCCATCTGCTGCAGAATCGCATTCGTCTGGTATAAAGAAGAATTGCTGTCCGACTCAAAGTTTATTTTTATGATGCCAGTATCCATGGGGGGCATGATGTTCTGGCCGACCAGAGGTCTTGCCACCCGGCTAGTGATGATGAGCAGGACAAAAGCCGCCAGTACGAAAGCTAGGCGATGCTTAAGGGCAAAATCCAGAGCATTGACAAAAAAATCTCGTATGGCATTATTAAACCGATCACTCCATTTTTTAACAAAAACCTCCACCTTGTTTTCCTTGCTGGTCTTTTTCAGGATATAGGGGGCGAGGATTGGGATAATCGTCACGGAGACGATATAAGAAGCGATCAGGGCTATGGTTAAAGCCAGGGCGAGGGGCCTTAAGACGGTCTGGACATAGCCACCGATAAAGATAATAGGCACAAGAACAACAACTGTGGAATATGTCCCGGAAAAGATAGCCAGCATGACCTCCTCAGTGCTGCCGGCAACAATATCTTTTATATCCTTGCCAGTTTCATGATAATGCCGCTCGATATTTTCAATGACAACAATAGCATCGTCCAGCAGCATGCCAACCGCCAAAATAACCCCGGTGAGGGTGACCATATGAAACTCAAAGCCAAACAACCACATAAAGGCAAAGGTAATCAAGTAGGTAAAAGGGATAGAAATGGCACAAAGCGACATGGTGCGCATGTTGCCCAGAAACAGGAATATAACCAGAACGGTAATGATAATGGCATCGCGAAGTGCTTCCAGCATGTTGTCCACGCTTAGTTTGATCAAATCTTTCTGTGTATAACTGGTTTCAAAATCAATGAAGGGGTATTTGGTTTTCAGTTGCGGCAAGGCCTTTTCAGCTGCGTTGATCGTATCGAGGGTATGTCCCGTTTGTGCCCGCATTATATTGATGCCGATAGCCTCTTTGCCATTGCCGTGATAGGCAGATTGAGGTTCCTGAACGCCAGCTGCAACAGAGCCTACATCCCGTAAATGGATGATGCCACCATCCTTTTTTCCGATAACCAGGTTGTTCAGTTCATCAGGGGTTCTGACCTGACCCTCCGTCTTGAAGATATACTGCCCTTCCTTGCGAATGATGAGTCCCTGAGGGATATTCTGATTCTGGGCGACCAGGGCGGACATGATATCGTTAAGACTTAGCCCGAAACGCTTAAGTTGATCCGGATCGATTGTTACCTTGATCTCTGGTTGCCATCCACCGAATATCTCAACATTAGCGATTCCTGGAACCCTTAACAGGTCTTCCTTGATCTGGTTGTCAGCCATTTCCCGGATTTTTCTCAGGTCGGCTGGGTAACCGGTTTTGGGCGAAAGAGAAATTGTCATGTTAGGCTGAGATGCCTGGCTGATCTTGAAAATCTGTGGTGGGCGGATGTTTGCCGGAAGCCGAGAGCTAATTTTGCTAAGCGCATTGGCCACGTCCGTTGCCGCTGCATCAAGCCCCTTTTCATATTCAAACTCCGCTTGGACAACGGAGGCCTCGTCCTTGGATATGGATGTCACACGCCTAACGAGATCAATTGTGGACAGTTCCTTTTCTATGGCGCGGGATATGTCAGCTTCAACATCCGCTGCGGCAGCCCCAGGCATGATGGTAATGACACTGATCTGGGGACGATCAACATCAGGAAACAGATTAAACGGCATCTTCCAGTAACCCATAATGCCGATAGCGGATAATAATAACACGACCGAAAGGACAAGGTGCGGTTTGCGTATGTATCGGGCGACAAAGTTCATGGCCTACTCACCACAGGGTTGACCGCACTTCCCTCGGCAAGACCGAGAAGTTTGTTTTCCTGACCAATTGCGACCATATTGCCAACAATTATTGGTCCGCTCACAGCTACATGCCCCATGCCGGTTCCCAATAATTCCACTTGGCGAATCCGTACAACATTCTTGTCAATAAGATAGACAAATATCCCCTTGCCGGTTTTAACAAGAGCATTTTCAGGTAGGATTAAACCTGTTACTTCATTTGTTACAAAATCAACACCTACCGATGATCCGGACGGAAGCGAAAAAGGTGATGATGGAAGGATAATCTCCACAGAGCCAAGGAGGTTTTTGCTAAGCGACGGGTAAACTCGGCTGACTGCTGTTGTCGCGCTTTGTTGGCCTGTGCGCAGATAGGCTTTGGTCCCTTTTTGGATACGATTTATTTCTTCCTGGGGAACCTGGATGACCACTTTACAGGGTGATAGCTTCTCGATTGTCAGGATCGGTTTGCCGGGAACGGCCAAATCGCCCGGTTCGCTCCAGCGCTTGACGACAATTCCGCCAAAAGGGGCAGATATATGCGCATATCCGGTCTGCGTCCGGGCTGCGGCCGCGTTTCTTTGCAAGCCTTGCAGTGTTTCCCCCGCAGCGGACATAGTGGCTTGTGCTCCGTCATAAGCTGCCTTGGAACGTTCCAGTGCTTCTTTGGATATTGCTCCTTCTTTGTAAAGCATGACATCACGTCCATAGATTGATTTCTGTGTGTCATATGTGCTTTTTGCCCCTGCAAGTCTATACTTTGCGGCAGAGGCCTCTGCATCGATGGCTAGCGCTCTGTCGGAAAACTCGCGATCGTCTATTACTGCAACCAATTCACCCTCATTGACGGAATCTCCTTCTCTTTTTTTCACGCTTAAAATATTACCGGAAATACGCGCAGAAAGGTCAGCTCGTGCGTAAGATTCGATTACCCCCAGATAATGGGTGGTCGTCTCCAGCTTGCCCCGACTTATCAATGCCGTTTGAATCGTCTGTTTATATGACTGCGGCTTGGGCAGGGAGGAGATTTCGTGCTTTTTCATGATGACCAGGAAAACAGCAGCGACAACGACGATAATCGATATGATCAGCCAATATTTTCTTTTCATTGCAGATATTCCTCCAGTGCACCGGTCACCTTTCTATAGGAAACCAGGGCTGCATTATAATCAAATAAGGCCTGATAATGATTCGCTACGGCCGTTATGTAAGCGGTCTGGGCGAAAAGCAGATCAACGATTGCCCCGGCGCCACTTTCGTATTTCTTTTGTTCAATGCGGAAGGATTCCTCCGCCTGTTCGATTGCCTGGCCCGCTGTTAAAATCCGGTTCTTGCTCTCCCGGATAGAAGAAATGGCCGTTTGGATGTCTAGCCTGATCTGGTTTTCCACAGCATCAAGGTGCTTTTCGGCCTTGCTTTTCAAGATGCGCTCTTTGGCGATCTCATCATAGGCAGACTTTTCAAAGATCGGCATACTCAGGTTGAACCCGGCAAAATAGTTGGCCTCCTTATAATAAGGGGTGTAGCCATATTGATCCATGTAACCGGCAAAGGCACTGATCGATGGGAAGAGTTTTCCCCAAGCAATCTTTTTATTTAATTCCGCCTCTTGAATATTGGTCGATGCCATCAGATACTCCGGTCTTTTTTCCTGGGCTGTTTTCCAGGCCTGATCAAAGTCAGGCGTAAATTCCGGCATGGTCAGCCTATCGGACAGGATGGGAACTTCTCCCATCATAGCCGTTTTTTCACCCATCAGGTAACGCAGCATCCCCACCATGTTGGCAATGCCTTCGTCCAGAGAAAACAGACGCTGCTTCTCATTGGCAAGCTGTACTTCAACTTTTAACAGGTCTACTTTTGCAATCCTGCCCACATCATAAAGAAGCCTGGAATTTTTCCGCTGGCTTTCCATGGCCGATACTGACGACCGCGCGGCCTCTCGCAATTTTTGCAGCTGTAATATTTTGTTGTAGGTATTAATGGTGTTGGCAATTAGTTCGTTTTTCGTTAAGGAGAGATTACTGTCCTGGGTTGCCTTGCGCAGCTTTGCCAGTTCAACCCCGGCAGCAACCTGTCCCCCCTGATAAATGGGAAGCGTCATAACCAATGACCAGGAAGAAAATTCATTGCTGAAATGCGGTCCCTCGGTTGCCGATTGGGCGGGAATATACGGCCAGGAATCCTGTTTTTTTGTATAATTCGCGTCCAGGGATAATTTGGGAAGATGTTTTCCCCAAGCGCTATCGATGGTTTTTTCCCCGGCCTTGATCCCCAGCCGCGCCTCATCCATTAAGGGATTATCTTTTAATGCCCGAGCGAGGCAGTCTTTCAGGGAAAGAGGGATTGGGGCGGACAAGCTCTGAGTTGTTGCGAAGTACCCATGATCCTGTTGCACAACCTGCGCCCACAAATCTCTGGTAGAAAAGAAAAACAGCCCGCATCCGGTAACGATCAGAAAGATAAACCCATATTTTATTTTTAATGAAGATTTCAATAGCTACTCCATGATCATTTTGGCGATCACAATTCGTTCCTGTCCATGAGATATTACCATATCAAATCTTTCAACTGCATCCGGATGGTGGGGGGGACTCTCAATTATAAGAATGTTATTTAGATCTTGAAAGTTTTACCACCAGAAATTTTGCCGTAGTTTTAGATTCATTGTATACACAGTGTGGAATATCAGCCGGGCTTTCAATTATTGAGTCAGCGGAAACTTTCTCCCTTTCATCCCCGATTTCAATTGTAGGTTCACCTGCAAGAATATAAAAAAATACATCTACCGGTGTGATATGTGATACTAGTTTTTCGCCGGGATTTAAGGTCATATGTACAACTGTTGCATCAGGTGATTCAAAAATTTTTTTGGCCTGTATTTTGTGTGGATTTTTGAACGCTGTTTCTTCTGATACTCGTGTAACTTTCATTTTGTAATCCTTTCCGCAATCAGTATCCATGGTTATTGAATTTCCGTTTTGTTATTATTGGCTGATTCCTTTATATACATTTTGGTATTTTTCATGAATCATATTGCGATCAAATTCATAAAACTTGTTTAATAAGTTATCCAACTCTGATTTATTAAAATACTTTTCTGTGTTTGGAAAGAACTCAGCATCTTCTTTCTTTATATGGACCGGATAAAATCCCGCCAACCATATTATTGCATCAACTATCATAGGAACAACCTTTCGATCACCTCCTTTATATTTTTCATTAAGATCAACTACTTCCTTAACTTTCGCCCTTGTTTGTTTATGTTCATCTATTAATTCGTTCATTATTCGTAGATCTTCAGCATCAAGCTTTTTCTTTGACAATTCTTCAAACAATATGTTTTCTTCTTTTCCATGATGAGTCCTATCCGCATATGTTTTGATAAAGTCGACAATTGTTTCGATGAATATTGGATTATAGTCAATCTCAGTCGCTGATATAGCTTTTTGTTTTGCAACAATTAATACCTTTTCAATTAATCGATGCTCTATCATCAATAGTCCACGTGCTTTCATTTTATGCTCCTTTTTGTAATCAGTATCCACGGTGTGTATTTCCGCATCAGCGGACTAATTGGTTTCACGACACACTCTTCTTTTAACCTTTACTCTGTCCTTGTAGCTGAAAAACACCAAGTTGTTGCAACAAACTCAGGGCATCAAACTGAGCCCACAATTTTACAACTTTACCCTCCTGGATGTGCGTGATGAAAAAATCTTTAAATTCTACCTGTTTTCCTGTAGGGGGAATACCTTGGAAGTCGCCCCGGTGGGTGCCGCATACGTTCACGTGGTTCGCCACCATATCATTTTCGGCTATCTGATCCTCCATCGTGTGATGCAAGTCCGGAAAGGCGGCGTAAAGCATGGCAACAAATTGCCGAAATCCTTCGCGATTTGTTGGGTGAGGGAATCCGGGAAGGTGTGCTATGCAATCCGGGACGAAAAATTCGTCAATTGCAGATTTGTCTTTGTCCAATTTCTCTAAGAAGACACGCATTACGGCCTTGTTTTGGTCTGCTGTCATGAGATTCTACTCCTTTAATGAAACCCGGTTTTATTTAATGCCCGTGTTTACCGGCAGAATGCTTGGGACCTTCAGCGTGTTCATCGTGTGCTCCCTTGCCTGTTGCATCCAGATGAAGCCGTTCCACATAATGGGTATATTCAACATATGCCTCGACAAACTCCCGACCCTTTTCGACACTCTCATCCTTATGCTTGTAGGTCTCTACGGCATGCTCATAGCGCTTCCGGATACCGGCAGCAACATCGTCCGTGACCAACTTTACCAGGGCATCAGAGGAACCACTTACCAAGGCTTTATCCGCTTCGGCAATGGCAGGCTCAACTTCACCAGCCGGCTTCAGCCCGGTAAAGGGGGCACCTTCTCCCGCGCGATGAATCTTGACGAGGGTTGCAAAGAATTGATTTTCTACCGCATCAGCATTTTTCTTGCCCTTGGCGCTGAGTGCTTTGGCAAATGACATGCGGACAATCTTTTCATCCTTCTGCTTCACCCACTTGAGAACGGGAGTGACGTCCTTAGCCTCCAAGGCTTTTCGGGCATCTTGAATTACGGGTCCATCCAACGTGTCGCAGTGAGCGGCGGCAAAGCTGTACATTCCGAGAGTCAATGCCGCGATGATGACGGCAAACAAAAACATCTGTGTCCAAACGGATTTTTTCTTCATGGTACCCTCCTTTATGCGGTTAGTTTTTTTAAGGTTTCTTCAAATGTCCTATAGGTTAAATCGTCGAACAGCACGAAGTGCACTTCTTTAATGACGGTGGTGTCCTTCAAAAAACCAATGACTGTCTGAAGTGCAATTTGCGTTGCTTCTTCCAAGGGATATCCGAATGCGCCAGTGCTTAACGACGGGAAGGAGATGCTTTCCAAGGACTTGCAGACAGCCAAATTAAGACTTTCTCTGTAGGCGCTCATCAGCAGTTCGGGTTCTCCTGTTTTTCCTCCATCATACATGGGCCCAACGGCATGAATGACATACTTCGCTTTCAGCGTCCCTCCCGTGGTGATAACAGCCTGACCTGTCGGGCATCCCCCGATCAGTTCGCTTTGCGCCTTGATCGCAGGCCCTCCGGCCTTGTGTATTGCCATATCCACGCCGCCTCCGGGAATCAGCGATTCATTCGCAGCATTAACAATGGCCGCCGTCTCTTCATGGGTAATATCTCCCTTAATCAACTTCAGTATCGAATTATTGATTTTTATTTCCATCCGATTGCTCCTTTCTGTCATTTCTTGAACTTCATGCATTTCTCAAAACTATTCCAAAGTCCCATCCCATCAAGAACCAGCGAAGATGAAAAGTCGTTTAACGACCATCTCATGGTTGATATTTGGACCATGCCGATCATTGTAAAGGCAAAGGCGTTGGTATCGATTCCCTTATGGATGGTTCCGTCTTCTTGCCCTTTCTTAATCAATAATTCTATCTCCTGGGCATAAGTGTTAATCGCATTCAAAAGTTTTTTTCTTAAATCAGGATGGCCTTTATGTAACTCTTCCGAAAAGACAATATGCGGAATTCCCTTGTTTTCTTCAATGTATCCCAGATGGAGCCTGAAGAGCCTTTTTAACTGTTTCAGAGGATCCACCACCTTCATGTTTTTGACACTTCTGAGGTTCTGCAGGAGACCCTCGCCAATACCTTCAACAGCATGAGCAAGGATTTCTTCTTTGTTCTTAAAATGCCGATAAAGATTGGCTTCTGATACACCCACTTTTTCCGCAATGGCAGAAACGGTAAGGCCTTTCACTCCTTTATTGGCAATAATATTGAATGTGGCCTGCCTTACCTGCTCTCGCCTTACTTCAGTATTTACCTTGGCAATACCTTTTTTCATATCCACACCCTTATGTAAGTTAGCGTTCACTTACATTTACGCCAATAAAAAATTTTGTCAAGCTTTCATTTCCATCTCATGGACATTTTGAATCAATGAGGAGAAATTAGCCCGCTTTCTGAATGATCAGCATATCTAAATCATCCAGTGATCACCTCGTAAAATTGGGGAGATCGGCTACCGTCAAAAAAAGGTTCAACACGCTTGCTAGCTTCAGTGTGCGCGGGCGTATTATGCATGGCCATGAAGGTTTCATGACTCTCATGCTCCACAATGGCAGCATAGTTGCCACCCTTGATGGGTTTCAGAAGCCGTCGGCTGATAAATCCTTTGTACTTTGCAAATTCCTTATTTGTCTGGACAAACCACTTCCGAAACTCATCATCCTTTCCTGCCTTGATCGGTGGAAAATTGACAATAACCACAAACATGATAGCCATCTCCTTTTTAGTTTTTCTGATACATTAATAGGTTTCACATGCCCTTGAGTCGAGTAAACAGGCTTTCCTCCATACTTTTAGATGTAGACTTATTTCTCCGTCAGCCTTCTGGTTTCCCGGTGGTGCAACAACATTTTGACCATGTTTCCTTTTGTCCTGGATCATCGCAGGACTATACGTATTAAGATGTCCATGAATTATATAAGCAAGAGGTCTGCCAGGTGCCGAAGGAAAATCAGAAGTATGGAGTCTTCCTTTAATTACAGGCGATTAGATGAATACATGAGAACAGCATTTATATATAGAATGATTCGTTTGACCTCAATATTTGGCGGAGCCTCAATATATTGAGGGATGCTTTGGACGGGGGTGCACAGTCTAATCTGGTTCTTTTATCTCCGGCCGAATTATCACGAGTTTATTGAATATCGATTGAAACAAAGTATGTCAGTAAAAAATGCTTAACGCTCGATTACAGGAAGTTGTCGTGACTCGTGATCGTCTTTACATCTTGTGTCAGGAAAACTCCGTCCAACGACATGAAATATATATGCTTTAATTCTTATCAGTTATTGTCACAGATCCGTCTTTCTCTTTAATAATGTTAATCTTTTTTTGGAACTTACTTTCATGGCTGGGATATTCCTGCTTAGGATTTGAATTTTCTAATGTTACAGACCAATCACCATCTGCTTTAGTGTTTATTACGTAATACCCACCCGCTCTGAGATTGAAAGCTGATGATCCTTGATAAGATCCAATCTCGTTTACAAGATGTTTTTCCACCTGTCCTCTATGGTCGATCAAGTGAACGATGAAATTACTTTTCCCATCGTGCCTAGCCTTAACTTTAACGAATCCACCACTCAACCTGAATCTATCAGAAGAACATTGTCCTTGACCTCTTATATTCACTTCCGAGGAATCTTGATTAATTGTGCAGTACGAATTAACAGATGATTTCTCTTTCCGCAGATAAACCTTAGATTCTTTATCCTCTGTTACAGTAAATATAAACTGGGCTGGATTTTCCCGAGAATAATATCCCTCACGTAAATGATACAGACCATATGGTTCCATAGTTCCTATGGTTATGGATGTTTGCCAGTATGCTACTGATCCATCTACATTAGCCGCAGTTATCCTCATAGAAACTCTGGTACGCTTACGGTTGCTTGTATTTATAATTGTTCCAGTTAGCAAATTATTGTCTATTTTCAAATTTTCATATCTAAAATCATCACCAAAATTCTCGTTACTATAAAAACTGTATGCCATTTTGTTGCAGTAAAAGAACATACTTACTAGGATTAGTAAGAATAGACAAACATGCCATTTCTTTATTTGGTAAGTTAACACTTCAATTCCCTAACAATTTGAATAAATCTTATGACGTTGAATAAAGGTAATTTTAAGTAATGATGCTAAAATCCTTTAATCATCGCTTATAAATTTTTGCACATTTCATTGATTTCATCAACTAAAAGTGCAGTACTAAAAGTGAACCGCATCAGTGTTGCGG
>CAZDYR010000038.1:0-1607 GCA_964509625.1 uncultured Smithella sp.
AGCCTAAAACATCCGTATCATCAAAACCGATGTAAACGCGCATTCTTTTCTCCATATAATTAGTTGAACTATAAAATCGCCGGTTTCAGATGTCAATTGAATAATATTTGATGTCCTCGAAACAGCATTGAAGGCAATATTTGGAAAACACAAGTAATTGTAAGTCGGAATTTGGAATTATATTCTTGAAAAATTAGCTGATATGTTTTATCTAGCAAGTCATATAGGAGGCTGTATGTCCAGCGAATTGATGAACACCAAAGAGGTTGCCAAGTATTTGGATATTCACGAAAAGCAGGTCTATCTGCTGATCAAGGCCGGTAAAATTCCCTGTACGCGCGTGACCGGCAAGTGGATATTCCCTGTCAAGCTCATTGATGAATGGATTCAAAACAGCGCAAACGACGGTCTCCAGCAGGCGCGGAAAAGAATCAATCAAATGGAAGGCGCGATTTTGGCGGCAGGCAGCAACGATCCGGTACTGGACATGCTGCTGACGGCCAGCAAAAAAGACCACCCGTCTTTTAATATTTTTTCAGCCAATACCGGCAGCGTCGGGGGGCTTCAGGCTCTCAATACGGGACTTACAGACATCGCCTTCTCTCATCTGTTTGATCCTCAAAGCGGGGACTACAACACCCCCTATTTGAAAAAGTATTGTCCTGATCATCAACCGGTCGTTGTGAATCTGTTTTACCGTCAAATCGGCTTTCTGATCGCAAAACCCAAAATCGGCTTTTTTAAAGGGTGGGAGAGTTTATCCCGTAAAGAAATCCGTTTTGTAAACCGTCAAAAAGGTTCGGGGATACGTATCCTGCTGGATTATGAGCTGAAAAACCGGGGAATGAATAGTGAAAGTATTTCAGGTTACGATAATGAAGTGTATACGCATTTTGAAGTGGGCCTTGCTCTTACCTCCGGCCAAGCGGATGTGGGCATTGCGTCTGCCGCCGTCGCTAAAATCCTGGACCTGGATTTTCAGCCCCTGATCGACGAACGATTCGATATGATTCTGGACAAAAACACTTTTTTCCAGCCGGGGATTCAGGCTTTTATTGAAACGCTGCAATCGGCAACATTTAAAAACCGTGTAAATAAAATCGGCTATTACGACTTCAGGGATGCGGGACGGATTCTCCATTCCTAGAAAAATTTTTCATTCCAATACAAGATCGAAAGGAGTTCCAGAAATGAAAGTGTTCATGAGTAAACGTCTCGCGCTGTTTTTATTGCCTTGTTTGCTTTTCGTTGCGGGGTGCGCAACCCTCTCTCAACCGGACGGCAATCAGTTCATTTTTTTATCCAGCACGATCGGCCCGATTGATTCGGGAATTGTGGGCGCCCTGGAGGATCAGTTTGAAAAGGAGACCGGCATCCGCGTTCGCCATGTCGGGGCGGGAACCGGTGCGGCGTTGAAAATGGCCGAAAAGGGCCAGATCGACCTGGTCATGGCTCATGCCAAGTCTCTTGAAGAAAAATTCATTGCCGACGGGTTCGGCACCCGGAGAATCCCCCTGATGTACAATGATTTTGTTATCGTCGGCCCCGCATCCGATCCGGCCGCCATCAAAGGCGGCAAATCGGCAACGGAAGCCCTGAAAAAGATC
>CAZDYR010000038.1:1617-11357 GCA_964509625.1 uncultured Smithella sp.
GGGAAAGGCGAAAAATTCATCAGCCGCGGCGATAAATCAGGAACCCATGTGGCGGAAATGGAACTCTGGAAAAAAGCCGACGTTAAACCTCAAGGCGCGTGGTATGTGATTTACGAAAAAGGATCGGAAGGAAACGTCGCCACCCTGAAATACACCGATCAGCAGTCGGCCTACACGGTTATTGACCGGGCTACTTATCTGTCGCTTAAGAATCAGATCAAAGCGGTCATCCTGGTGGAAGGCGACGAGGCGCTTTTAAATTTCATCTCTTTGATTCCGGTCAATCCGGCAAAATTCCCCCGGGTCAATCACAAAGATACCATGACGTTTGTAAAATGGCTGACCTCCCCCGAAAAAGGCCAGAAGATCATCCGTGATTTCGGCAAAGATAAATACGGAGCGGCGCTTTTCTTTCCCAATTCGCTGGAATGGCAAAAAACACAAAAGTAATAAAATTTACAAACCATAAAGGAGATCCATCATGAAAATATTCAGAAGCAGCAAATGGTCCATCACCTTAATGATCGCGGCGGCGCTGGTTGTACTGGCGGCAGCGACCGTTTTTGCCGCGCCTAAACAAAAAAATATCATTCTGGCGACAACCACCAGCACACAGGATTCCGGTCTGCTTGATGTATTGATTCCCGTCTTTGAAAAAGAGACAGGCTATTTTGTAAAAACAATTGCCGTCGGTTCCGGACAGGCGATGGCGATGGGACAAAAAGGCGAAGCGGATATCATGCTGGTCCATTCACCGGATGCTGAAAAAAAGTTTATTGCTGAAGGATATGGCGTAAACCGCCGTTTGGTTATGCATAATGATTTCATTATTGTCGGCCCGGCCGCGGATCCCGCCAAAATCAAAGGCGTGAAATCTTCGGCGGACGTGCTGAAATTAGTCGCGGGAGCCAACGCCTTATTTTTATCGCGCGGCGATAATTCCGGAACCCATGCCAAAGAAAAAACCCTGTGGAAAAAAGCGGAAATCAACCCGGTTGGACAGAAGTGGTATCAGGAAACCGGATTAGGCATGGGACAGACTTTAAATGTAGCCGCGGAGAAAAAAGGCTACACCCTGGCTGACCGGGGCACCTACCTGGCCCTTAAGAAAAACCTGGGATTGGATATTCTGGTGGAAGGTGACGCAGCGCTTCTTAATATTTATCATGTGATTGAAGTCAACAGCGCCAAATGGCCGAAAGCCAATGCCCCCGGCGCAAAAGCGTTTGCCGATTTCATGGTTTCCAAAAAAACACAGGACATCATTAAAACGTTCGGAGTCGATAAATTCGGTTCGCCTCTGTTTTTTCCGGATGCCGGCAAAAAAGCGGAAGATTTAGGCAAATAAAGAACAGAGGGATTGAGTGGAATTAATTGTTCAGGGAATCATAAAAGCTTTTGAATTGATCATTAGTTTTGATTCTGAAGTATTGGGAATCACGTGGCTGTCTTTGAAAATATCAGGGACAGCCACGATGATCAGCCTTTTCATCGGCGTCTCCATTGGGACAGCCGTCGCCTTGAACAACTTCCCCGGCAAACGTCTGGTAATCAGCCTGATTAACACGGGCATGGGTCTTCCTCCTGTTGTGGTGGGTCTTTTCGTCACGATGCTGATCTGGCGCAGCGGGCCTTTTGGATTTCTCGAAATTCTCTATACGCCCTACGCCATGATTATTGCTCAGGCGATTATTGCCACGCCCATTGTCATGGGCATATCCCTGGCCTCTATTCAAAACCTGCCGCCCAATCTGCGCCTGCAGATTCTATCACTGGGCGCCAGCCGAATGCAGATGATCTGGGTATTAATAAAGGAGGCCAAACTCCCGCTTCTTGCGGCTGTGATGGCCGGATTTGGCGGCGTCATTTCGGAAGTCGGCGCCTCCATCATGGTCGGCGGCAATATCAAAGGATACTCACGCGTACTCACAACTGCCACAGTTATGGAAACGGGCAAGGGGAATTTCGACATCGCCATCGCTTTGGGTATCATCCTCTTAATTCTGGCGTTTCTGGTTAATCTCCTGCTCACACAGGTACAGCAGAGGCAGCATCCGCGATGAACATGCTCAACATTCAAAATTTAATCGTAAAACGCAGCGGCGTAACCGTCTTGGATATCAGGGAACTGAATGTTGAGCAGGGTAGAATCCTTGCGCTCATCGGGCCCAACGGCGCGGGCAAGTCAACCCTTCTTCTGACGATGGCGGGTTTGTTAAAACCCAGCCAGGGAGAACTCCATTATAAAGGAATGCCTGTAAACAACAGCGCCGGCCGCTCGGCTATGCGCCGCAGCATCTCCGTTGTTTTTCAGGAACCTCTGCTGCTCAATACATCCGTTTATAAAAATGTCGCTCTGGGGCTGAAGTTCCGGCATCTGACCGGCCCGGAAATTGAAAAAAGCGTCGAGGAGTCGCTCGCGTACTTTGGCATCCGTTCTCTGGCAAAACGATCCGCCAAGACCCTTTCGGGCGGTGAGGCCAAAAGGGTCTCGCTGGCGCGCGCTTTTGCCTTAAAGCCGGAATTGGTTATGATGGACGAAGCCTTCAACTCGCTCGATCCGCCGACGCGTGAAGGACTCATGGAAGATTTGCGGCATATTCTGGAGGAAACAAAAATCACCGCCATACTGGCGCTTCATGATCGTGAAGAAACTTTACGCCTGGCTCAGGATGTATCGGTGATGGCAGGCGGCAGAATTGTTCAATCGGGAACCACCGCTCAGATATTCAACGAACCGGACTCCGAATTTGTGGCCAGTTTTGTCGGGACGGAAACCATACTGGAAGGCACAGTCAAAACCAGCAACGCTGGTTTGATGGAAATTTCCGTAGCCGGAAAAATCATTGAAGCCGTGGGTAATTTTTTGCCGGGGCAGAATGTTCATTGCTGTTTGAGGCCGGAGAATATTACCGTATCCAAAGACATGCCGGCCAAAACAAGCGCCCGTAATGTTTTTGAAGCCAAAGTTCAGAAAATTGTCCGCCAGGGGTATTTTTACAAAATGGTTCTGGACTGCGGATTCCCTCTGGTCGCTTACATCACCATGCCTTCCTGTGAAGATCTAGGAATTTGCGAAGGTGCATTTGTTTCGGCGTCTTTCAAAGCCACCGCTGTCCACGCCATGCGCCGCGAATCATGAGAGGCTCGGTTGTAAGACAGATAGCAGAGATTGATGAGCGTAAAACCGCCCCGGATTCATGCTCATGCGACACGCTGTTGATTGCTTAATTCAGCTTTTCCAGTTCCCGGACAATTGTTTCCAGAGACGGACGTTCGTTGATGTTATTCACATTAATGAAACGGATCACACCTTTTTTATCGATGATGAATATCGCCCGTTCCGCCATACCGTCGGAGCGCAGAACGCCGAATTTTGCCGCGACGGCACCATGCGGCCAGAAATCGGAAAGAACATCAAACCACAATTTTCCCATTTGGTTCGTCCAGGAATACAGCGTCGGAATACTATCAACTGTAATTCCCAATAAGACAGCATGATGGCTGTCAAATATATCTTGAACAATATTATAGCCGGGCCACTGATCGGAGCAGACAGGCGTCCACGCCGCGGGCACAAAGGAAATGACGACATTTTTCTTTCCATAAAAATCTTTAAGCGAAATCATTTTCCCGCTCGTCGCCCTGAGCGTGAAATCAGGTGCTTTTTCTCCCACCTTGACCTTCAAAACACTATCGACAGGCTTTAACGCGCCCGGATCATAAATGTTATCCTTGTATGCCTCCGATAAAGCATAAGCACCGGCCGAAAAAAAACAAACAAACAATACCGCTAACAGAGTCTTTTTCTTCATGGCATGCACCTATTTTAACCCGGCTGATTTTACAATTTGTTCCAGAAATACCTCATTGTTTTCCAGGGCGCCCAGTCTGGAATAAATAACCTGCGGAGATTTTGCACCGTCTAATTTCACAGCGATAAAATAAGGCGTTCTGACCTCCCCGATCATCTTGTGCAGTTTAAAATCCGCGTCGGGAATCAAAGGAAATGCAATATTATATTTCTTTTTAAAGGTATTCGTCTCAAACTGAGAGTTGCCGACGCCGATACCCAGAATTTTTATGTTGTCTTTTAGCGCAGGATTCCCTTCGATTAATGAGTAGAGGCGATTAACATGGGGGGCTTCCGCCTGGCAATAGGGGCAATACATGCTGAAGATCTCTATAATCACCACCTTTGCTTTTATTTGATTAATTTTAAAAAGCCCGCCGCCGGACAAACCAAGATATTTAAGCTCAGCGGAATTACCGGGTTTTAATAATTCAATTTCAGGCAGAGCGCTCCCTACTTTTGGCGGACCGTTCTCAGCCGCGCTGATTGCCGTCGCTGTCAGCAGCACCAGTGCGATCCAGACTAATATCCATATTCTCTTTTTCATAAACGATACTCCTTGTCGTGGCCATGCTATTCAAAAAGATTAAACCCTTATTATACTTCTTACCAATCAACCACCTCACAACACACTTTCGAGAGATGCAGGAAAGGTCACTGTATCGCGGCTAACTGCGGAGCATCAATCTTTGACCCGATCAAGCCGGATTATAAGGTTGCCCCGTTGCCTGTATTTGCAAAATAACATAATCCATAACCATGTGTAAACACAATTAGTCGAATTTGATATATGTTCACAAATCGCGGCTTTGGAGAATTCTTGACAGTACCTCCCGCACATCTCAAGAATCAACCACCTCACAGCAATCTGCGGTGAATGAACGCTCGTCCCGCAAGAGCGGGATTAAAGGTGGTCAGCTTAAAACGATTGGGAGATACATATTCATATTATTACGAATAACGACAAATTATCATAATTTCCTCTTTACAAAGACCATGCGAAATGCTAGCTAAACGGCATCGGCAGCCATATTGAGCTCGCCGCAATGCATCAAGGGCATGACGAAAGAGCTCATAAATGTTGCATTGTTTGTTTTATTATCAACATCCCCCATCACCGATCATGCAATAGCAGAATGATCATGATGAGCGAAAAATCAAGGGGTAAAGAATCATTTGGGAGGAAGCAATGAAGAAACTTTGGGTTGTTTTATTGTCATTGGGCCTGATCGCAGTTTTCAGCACATCGGCGTTGGCCGTTGATCTGAAGTTCAGCGGAGAATATTACGCGGCAGGCATGTATCTGGAAGAGACAGCATTGAATAGAAATCCCTGGACTGACAGCAAAAAAGTCGTGCATAATCCCGGTGCCAGCACGGCTTTTTATTATCAACGATTGAGAGTTCGGACGGACTTCATTGTGACGCCCGGTTTAACGCTGGTGACGCGTTTTGATGCCATGGAAAGAGCCTGGGGCGCCCCAAGATATCCCACGACATTCGCGAAGTACGCTTCCGGGACAACGGGCCCCCTCAACGGTTTGACCACCGCGCCGCTGGATACCGGCTCCGCCGGAACAAGAGCGGAAAATGAAAACATTGCCATCGACTGGGTCTATATTAATTACAAATCACCGATAGGCACCTTTGATGTGGGATACATGAATGACGGCTCCACAGGAACCATCTTTGGCAACAGCGCCGCTCCCGCACCAAGAATCAAATATTCCAGGTCCTTCGGTCCCGCAACCCTTAATCTGGCCTACACAAAAGTCAATGACGGCGAGAGAAGCACGCTAAACGGCGTTGCTGGATATACCGACGCGGACAACGATAAATACGGTGTTGAAGGCGTTTACTCCTGGAAAGGCGGACGTGCCGGTCTGAACGTCAATTATTACAACTATGCCAAGACTCGCCCCTTGGCAACTCCCGCCGACGCCGGCAGTTTCAAAAGCACCTATTATCTGTTCACACCTTATGCCATTGCCAAGATAGGCCCCGTGACTCTGCAGACGGAACTGAATTACCTGTACGGCGATAAAAAATATGAGGATGGCGTTACCGTAACGGGCACCTCTATCGACAGAGTCCATCTGCGGGGTCTCAGCGCGTGGATAGACGCCACGGCGGATTTGAAAATGTTCTACATCGGTGGCAGCCTCGCGTATGTTTCCGGGGATGATCCTGGCACCAGAGACAAGAATGAAGGTCAGACAGTCAGCGGCGGTCTGGACTGGAATCCCTGCCTGATCATGTTCAACAGCGACCGCGCTTACTGGGTGGGTAATCTGGCCGGTTATGCCGGTACAACGGCGAATGGCAATGCCTTCATCAACGGTTATCTGGCGCAGCTGCGCGGCGGTGTGCGGCCGGTCAACGATCTGGACATCATGGCGTCCTTTACCTGGGCCAGAGCAGATAAGACGGGAGCCGGTACCTGGGTGGGCAGAGATT
The DNA here is from genome assembly GCA_964509625.1 of uncultured Smithella sp. GTDB lineage: Bacteria > Desulfobacterota > Syntrophia > Syntrophales > Smithellaceae > UBA8904. The sequence continues at coordinate 7,927 of CAZDYR010000038.1, forward strand.
ACGGTTATGAAATTGACCTGACCGCGACCTATAAAATCACCAACAACCTGTCCTATATGCTCGGCGCCGGTTACTGGATTGTAGGTGAATACTATTATGGTGAAACGAAGCTTAATCAAAATCTTGAAGACGACTTCATGGTCATCAACAAACTGACGTTGACGTTCTAACGCCGGGTTACAGGCGATAGGTATCAGAAATAAACAAAAACCCCGCGGTATATTTTACCGCGGGGTTTTTGTTTCTATATGGCAGGGATTGCCCACTTGACGCTAAAAGTTGGCTGCTTGTCCGGCAAGAGTAAATTTGATATATGAATCAAAAATGTCGCGGCAGGATGCGGGAAATTAACACTCGCCCCGCTTAAGCGGGATTAAAAAAGGTTAAATTTTATAAATCAATCTCAGGGTGATGAACATGACAGATTTGACAGACGGCGGCAATCGGCAAAACCGGCTTGACATGATCAGGCAGGCTTTGAAGGATAAGGCGCCCCGGATGTATGAAGACTTGGAGTCTTCGGGACAGCTTCAAATATTTCTGGAAGCGCATGACGCTGAAATGATGGCCAGCTATCAAGTGGCACAAAAAAAGGCATGGGAAGAAACAATGTCCGCCTTCCTGAATTTTGCCGACCCTTCCTACAGCGAGTCCTCATCACCGATGGGGTAAAAGAGAATAGTTTCGAAAACAATATTTCCGTTCAGGATACTCTCATAATATTTTAACATATCATCCGCCGGGTATGCGAAAGGTGGACATGACAACCGGGGACATCTCTAAGCTTATTGCTCCAGTCTTTGATGATTCCTAAGAAGCTGAACTGCAACCATCAATGGCCTGCGAATCATAACAAAACTTATTTTTTACATCTAAACTGACATTCGTATATTATTTTTTAAAAAATCATGATAATAGAAAGAAAGTAATCATGGAAGGATGTTGTTATCTTCCATGCAGGTATTTACCTGTACCCCAAAGGCAATATTTATTTCATGAAGAGAAAAAAATCTTATGATAGCGGATATCCAACCAAAAGATGAGGTCTATCTGCGTCTGGCGGCAGATGATGTCCGCCGGTCATGTTTTATTAAATTTTTAGACGAAAACCGCGTGGTTGTTGAGCAAACCCGTCCCCCGATGGACAACACTTTGCTGATGTCTTTAATTTTCTTTACCTACTGTCCGGAAAATCACAAACCCCAGCGAATGGGTTTTCAGGCAAGAATTGAAAACATTACTCCTGATCACCTGATTTTTATCAGACAACTCACAAAACCGTTTATTTGTGATCTGCGTTTGTGGCCGAGAATCCGTTTCGATGTGTTGCCGAAAATTAAGGCTTTCCAAGGTGATAAGGAAATTACGGTTATCAACATATCCGGCGGCGGAACCCATCTGGTATTGCATGAAGATGATCCCGCCTCTCCCGCTATCGGCTCTCTTGTTCAGGTAAGATTTATTTTCGAAAAAGGGGAGACAACCGCCGACGGGAAAATTCTGCGTTCATGGACGGATCCCAGAGGACTGCGCCATGTCGAAGTTAAGTTCATCGGTGAACCCGAGATTAGCGATTTCATCTATAAAAGATTTTGATTATCCGGTATGCCGATCCGGACTATCCAGGAAATCGGACCAATCACCCGGCAGCCAGCATGAAATGAACATCATTAAATCGCAATAAGCCGCGGTGAATGAACGATTGACCGGCAATAGCGCGAATAACAACGGCTTATGACGGTTCTCGTCTTTACGATCGAAGAAATTCCTTCTCGAGATAATCCACAATCGTCTTTGCATCATTGATATCAAAGCAGGGCACGCCGATAGTCATATGAACATCGGCGGCCAAGGCAATCAGGCCGTCTTCTTTTTTGCTGATCAGCTCCCTTTTGAGTTCTGAGCGATATACTTCAATTTTAGGATAGTCGTTTACTTTGAAACCTTCCGTTAGAATGATATCGACACCGGTAATAAATTTATCGCGGATCTCCTCAAAGGAGTGGTCATGATCCACGTCCTGAACAAGGGCAAGCTGATGAGGCGATGAAACAACCGTCATCTGCGCACCCGCCTTTTTATGGCGATAGCTGTCCTTGCCTTCATGATCCATATTGAAACCATGCTTGTTATGTTTGATTGTGGCTATTCGATAACCCCGGCCGACCAGTTCTGAAATCATTTTTTCCAGCAGGGTCGTTTTTCCGGAATTGGATTTGCCGACAATGGATACGATAGGTATGGGCATAATTTCCTTTCGTTATTCCGTTTTAGTCACTCTCATAACACACAATGCCGCCCATGCCAATTTTTGATTCAGGGCATGATAGATCACTTGACATCTTTGCAGGATGTGATATAGAACGGACGTTCTATCGGTAAGATTGATGCCTCCTTCCCAGAATAACCGGGGCAACATCAATCAGCCTGAAATTGTTTGACACCCCTTAAAAAAGGAGCTAGGTTTAAAAACCTAACTTATTGATAATAAATAATATTATTAAAAGGATGCCCGTGAAACCCCCTCGAAAAGATCAGATCATCAAAATACTGGCAACGGGGTTTGGCTCCGGTTTGTCACCCGTTGCGCCGGGAACCGCAGGCACACTGGTTGGTGTTTTAATTTGTCTTGTGTGTTCCCCCCTTACCTGGCCTTTGCGCCTTGTCATTATTGTTGCAATATGCGCAGCCTCTATTTATGTTGCCGGCCGGGCGGAAACTCTCTTTCAGAAAAAAGACGACCAGCGGATTGTCATCGACGAAATTGCCGGCCTGCAAGTGACGATGCTGCCAGTGGAGGTTACCGGCCTACATCTTTGTCTGGCGTTTGTTCTCTTTAGAATCTTTGATATCTGGAAACCTTCCCCGATTGGTCGCCTCCAGAATCTGCCCGGCGGCTGGGGTGTGGTGGCTGACGATCTTGGTGCCGGCGTTTATGCGGGAGTGGCTATGCTTCTTTTAACTTTTTTATTTAAATTTTAAAAATGAGAATGTTATGAAAATCGGAATTCTGACAATCGGCAACGAACTGATGAGCGGGCGCACGGCGGACACGAATTCGTCGTTCATCGCGCGCGAGTTGAATTTGCAGGGCTGGCCGGTGGAAATTATGATGTCGGTGGGCGACAACGCCGACATCATCAAAACCCGCCTGCATTACCTGCTGACTTTTACCGACGCGGTGATCTGCACCGGCGGCCTGGGGCCAACGGCGGATGACATTACCACCGCGGCAGTTGCTAAAGCCTTCGGCCTGTCTTTATATCCGGACGAACAGGTTTTAGCCGATTTAAAAGCAAAATTTGCGCGCTACAACCTGCAATGGACGGAAAACAACGCCAAGCAGGCCATCTTTCCTGAGGGCACAGAAGTGATCCCGAATCCCGTCGGCACTGCCCCGGGATTCGCGCTTCAGGCTTCCGGCAAACTGG
>CAZDYR010000039.1:0-11317 GCA_964509625.1 uncultured Smithella sp.
GTCTGCTTTTAGGCAAACCTGTTCCGGATAAGGTGAAAAATCTTTATTGGAAAGAAAAAAACGACGAGGAATGCCAGGCTATCTTTGACGGCTGTTTCTCGCGTTTTCAGGCCGGTCCTACGCAGCATACCCTAGATCATCTGATCCTGTAGCGACGGGATATTCAGGAAGGGGAAGAGCCTTTGGGCCTCTTTGTTCCAATCCTCCGAAAACATCAAAAAGTAGGCAAAAGTCTGGTAGGCATAATCCGCAGGCGGTCTCGCGGGATCATAGGGCCCCAAAAGACGCCGGGTGGCGCTGAGGATTTGCCCCAGATAAAGGCCTTCCGCGATTTGCACCACTTCATCAATCAGCCAGCGGAGCGGTGCTTTGTTGGCTAAATTTTTCCAGCGGTAGTTTAAAATAAAAACGTCCCGGTTTGTTTTGGGATAAACAGACGGGCCTTTGACTGCAATCATGTGCCTCCCGTTTTTTTCGTGGCCGTATTTCTTTTTTTCTTCGGGTGGGGCGTCATCCAGACCGGCCCAGATGTCAAAGATCTGAAAAGCGACGTTGTTGGGAATCTGCATGTCCATTCGACGAAAATGATTAATGGCACAGAAAACCCGCCGGCCCGCATCAATGCCCCCATCCGTAAAGGTGTTTACCTCGCTCTGAGAAAGAGGGATCAATGTTTTGCCCACCCAGGGGCACTGGGCGTCCAGGGTTGTTCCCAGCAATACCTGTAAAACATTGCCTATGGGGGCACAGGGCTCCTGTTGATCTCCGGTCCGGAAAAACAGCCAGACGCCGTAGAAATGTCCTTCAATCGCCTCCGGTGTTACACCGGCTCCAAAAAGTTCCATGATTTTGGCAAACGGAAGGGCATTGTTGTCCGGGTTCAAATATAATTCAGTCATATACTGCTTGATCACTTGAAGAATGGAAGTCTTGCCTTTCATGTCCTCCTGGATCTGCCGCATCAACGCAGTTTGTCTGGATACATCCGAAAGGAACGTCCAGGTTGTCAATGGTCCCGCTTTCCCGGTGCATCCTGCTTCGGGCAGTTCTTTTTCTTTCTCCAGGCCCGACCAGACTCGAACCTGTCTGAAAATATCTACATTAATCTCTGTATCGGTTTGCGCATCGGTGCTGAGATCATTTCTGGTAGAAGCAATCAGCTTTCCTTCCGGTAATTTGATGTTTAGGAAGATATCGGGCTTTTCGCGATAGCGCGTTGGCAAAAGGGGCGGGGGGTAATCCACGGAGAATGAGCCGTCCCGGTCGGTTTTTGCGGTGGCGAGCAGCTCGTCTGTAAACAGGTCGGCATCATGCACTTCTACCATCAGGTCAGGCATACCTTTACCGCTTTCGGCTTCACGGATTTTTCCAAAAATTCGAAAATGCTTCATACGCCCTCCGTTCATACGATTTTCATTTCCCGGGTATTACGAAAAGAATGATGTGAAAGGATGTATTCTAAATATAGGAAAAGATGATGATGAAGTCAATCGGATAAAACTGGTCCGAACATTGTGTCATTGACACATCTATCCTTCCATATTATCATCCCTCGCACGGCAGTTAATTGCTGTCAGATTCCAGAAGATCGGAGATCGATATGGCAAATTTCTTAAAAAGTTTTAAGATCTGGCTTACGTTGGTCGTCATTGTCGGCGGTATTCTGCTCGTTCTTTACAGCTATTTTGTTGCCGACACTGTTGTGACGACCATAAACGACGCTCAGATGACAAAGGTAAACGGCAGATTCATGGTCGCGACGGATTACAGACCTTTTGTAAATTATGATGCTAAATATCGGCTGAAATTCGATTCCGGCAATGTTCAGAACGATGCCATCAGGCTTCGGGGTAAGAAAGTAAAGATTAAAAAGTACGGGTGGCGAATCACGATATTTTCCATGTATGAAAACCTGGTTTCGATTGAAGAAGTAAAGTAACAGCAAAGGATTTCCGGGAGGGAAACAATCATGATGAAAGGATCCGTTATGAAAATACTTCGTCCGGCGCTTTGTTTGTTGTTGATTGTGATAGTTATGCTGGCAGGCTGCGAAAAAGTATCCTACGAATGGTTAAAGTACAAAGATGATCAAACCGGGAATGCTTATTTCTATAAAAAAGGAGACGTCGAAAAAAGCACAGACAAATATGTGGTTCAGGTGTGGGGAAAAGAGGTTTATTCGAATCAAGGAAGAGAACATGAACTTCAAAGCAGAGCAAAGGATGGTTTGTCCAATGCGGGATACGACCGTCTCTCATATAAAAGATGTTTGTATGAGATAGACTGTCAGAGAAAGAAGATTAGCATATTAACCATATTTCACTATGATACGGACGGGAAGGAATTGTATGCCGGCGGATCTGATCTAAGACGCTGGTTTGATATAGAACCCGGTTCAACAGGTGATGATCTTCAGAAGCAGGTTTGTCGATAAATACTCATCGGGGAATGATCGAATGGGATATCCCGTTTTCAAATTCCCCGATTCCCCTTCTTCAGATTATTTTCATGCGTTTCATTCTTTAAACCGGCCATCCGGTATTGAGCGTCTGAATCTGCTGAGATCCGTTTTTATCTTGACACATCGTATGGAAATTCCTATAGTTCGCCGCGAAAATTCATTCTGTCCATCGGTTGAGATACGATGGTGGAGGAAATACCATGGACCGTTCAGGGGAAAATCGGGAACACTGGGCAACACGCGTAGGTTTTGTACTTGCCGCCGCGGGCTCGGCTGTCGGACTGGGAAACATCTGGCGTTTCCCCTACATGACGGGCGAACACGGCGGGGCGGCGTTTATGTTGATATATCTGATGGCCGTTTTGCTTCTGGGCTATCCTTTGATAGTGAACGAAATGGTTCTGGGGCGTGCCTCGCAGCGGGACCCTGTCGGCGTTTTTAAGGTTCTCGCACCAAACAGTCCCTGGTGGCTCGTCGGGGGGCTTGCCGTGTTTACCGGTTTTATCATTCTTTCTTATTATGCCGTCGTTGCCGGCTGGTCAATGGCCTATATGTACAAGGTTGTTTTAGCCACCGGCATCCCGGGGCTTGACCATGCCCGTGTTTTCAAGGACCATATCGGCAGCGTCTGGGAACCGATCGGCTGGCAGGCTCTGTTCATGCTGATCACAGTGGGCATTATCGCCTCGGGTGTAGTCAAGGGCATCCAGCGCTGGTCAACGATCCTGATGCCTATTCTCTTCGTGCTCCTGCTGATTCTGATCGTCAGATCGGTCACGCTGCCCGGTGCCGGAGAAGGACTTGCCTATTACCTGAAACCGGATTTCAGCAAAGTGACAGGCAGAACGATACTGGCTGCCCTGGCCCAGGCCTTTTTTTCACTGAGCCTCGGGATGGGGGCTATTATCACTTACGGCAGTTATCTGAAAGAAAAGGACGAAATTCCGGGCAGTGCCGCATGGGTGGCGGGACTCGACACTGCGGTGGCCCTGCTGGCCGGATTTGCGTTATTCCCCGCTATCTTTGCACTGGGCTTTGAGCCGGGAGCGGGACCGGGGCTTGCGTTTATTACCCTGCCCGCCGTTTTTGCGCAGATGCCTCTGGGGGGAGTTTTCGGCGTTCTCTTTTTCTTCCTGCTGTTTATTGCGGCGCTCACGTCCGCTATTTCCCTGCTGGAAGTGGTGACGGCCTGGCTGATCGATGAGAAGGGCTGGACACGACTAAACGCCTCTGTCTCCATGGGGGCGATTATTTTCGTTGTAGGGCTTCCGGCGACCCTGGGGTACAGCGTGCTGAAGGAATTTACATGCCCAGGTTTGAATACGGACTTGCTGGACACTTACGACTGGATTGCCAACAGCGTTCTCCTGCCAGTGGGAGGGCTCCTGACGGCTGTCTTTGCCGGCTACATCTGGGGGATCAAGTACGCGGTCCATGAAGTGAACAAAGGCCGGAAAACTTTTGCCGTCGGGAACTGGTGGGCCCTTTTGATCCGTTATCTTGTCCCCGTGCTGATCATCTTTATTGTGGTGCTGGGCATGTATGACACCTTTGTAAAATAAAGAGCGGAAATGGGATGAATCTAAAAAAAAACACCCTCTTTACCCGTGCTGATGTAGGACAGATCAAAGCGCTGGGGCTTTCCCTGCGGGATGTGGAAAGACAGCTGGCCGTTTATGCCAAAGGCCCCAGTCATTTGAAACTCAACCGTCCGTGCACACTGGGAGACGGCATTTTGTCGGTGACGCCGTCGCAAAGAAAAAAACTGATCGCACTGTATGAGGCAGAGGCGGTCAGACATAAAATGCTGAAGTTTGTTCCGGCCTCGGGCGCGGCCAGCCGTATGTTCGCCCAGTGGTTTGCCGCCGCGGAGAAGGGAAGCTTCGGCAGTCGTGCTTCCGACAAATCTTTTTGCCGCGATCTGAATAAAATGCCTTTTGTGTCTCTGCTTGAACAACACGAGTCGGCAAGCCGCCATCTTCAGCAAAAAAGTGTTGCCGGCCTCCTCGGGCATATTTTAACGGAGGAGGGGCTTCATTACGGTTGGCTTCCCAAAGCGCTCATTCATTTTCACGCTTACCCAGAAGGCGAAACGAGGACGGCCATTGAGGAGCATCTGGTCGAGGCGGCAAGTTTTATCCGCGATCCCCGCGGGCGCTGCTATTTGCACGTGACGCTATCGGAAGAACATATCCAAATCGTCAAGGCCAGAATTCGGGAAGTCAAGAAAAAGTATGAAGACAGGTTTCAGGTCCGCGTAAAAGTGGATCATTCGGTTCAGTCACCATCCACCAATATCATCGCGGTCAATGAGGACTTGACGCCGTTCCGCAACGGTGAGGGACGTCTGGTCTTCCGGCCCGGCGGTCACGGAGCGCTTCTGCAGAATCTCAGCGCGCTCGACGCCGATTTCATTTTTGTCAAAAACATTGATAATATCGTACCGGACAATCTTCTGAAAAAGATTCTGCCGTATAAAAAAATGCTGGGCGGACTGGCGTTGTCCCTTCAGCAGACGGTTTTCGCCATGCTGCGGAAGCTGGAAAAGACCGGGGTGGCGGCCGAAACGATCGACGCATCTGCGCAATTCTGCCGAGAATCTCTTAATCTCGTATTCGCTCCGGGATTTGAGCGGATGACGCCCGCTCAGAAGAAGAAAAAGCTGATCTCTGTTTTGAATCGTCCACTGCGCGTGTGCGGCATGGTGCGAAACGAAGGAGAACCGGGCGGCGGACCATTCTGGGTGGATGAAAAGGACGGCACGCAAACACTCCAGATTGTCGAGTCAGCGCATGTGAACATGAACGATTCAGGACAGCAGGCCGTCTGGCGGCGTGCGGCGTATTTTAATCCCGTGGATATGGTCTGCTGTATCAAGAATCATTCGGGCGGGAGATTCGATTTAAAAAAATTTGTGGATCCGGAAGGCTATCTGATCAGTTCCAAGACGGACAAGGGGCGAAGACTTCTCGCGCAGGAGCTGCCCGGGCTCTGGAACGGGAGCATGGCGCGTTGGAACACGGTTTTTGTAGAGCTTCCGATCGCCGCATTCAATCCGGTCAAAACCGTCTATGATCTTCTTCGTCCGCAGCACACGGCGGGAAGAAAAAAACGCGTTAAATAATCCGGCTTTCGCATTCTTCTGTCGAGGCGGCAGGGCTTTTGATAACGGCGGAGAGGCCCATGCGGCTCACCACCACATCCGCCAGCCCGTCGTTGGGTGCGTCGGAATAGCGCACGCAAAGCGCGGCGGCCAATTCTTTTGCCGATTCATCGCCGTAGGGAACCAGAACATAAGGGCCGGGATGATGGTCCATGTTGCAGACCATATCCTCATTGATCGTCAGGCGGCGCAGGGCGTCATTGTCGGCGCTGTTGCGGCCGACAATAATTTTCTGTCCGTCTTCCGCCCGGAAGTGCCGTCCATATCTTAAAAGATCATAGTCGCGGATCTGCCGGTCTTCGCCGCGCGTTATCATATCCTTGAGCCGGCGGGCAAACATCGGATCGGTCAGCAGGCAGCCTCCGGCGGGCGGCGGATAATCCCGAATGACGAATTCTTCGGCCAGACGTATTTGATCCTTGCGTCCGCGTCCTGAAATGCCCAGAAGCAACGCCCGGTCTATTTTACCCTCGCGTTCCGCCTTTATTGGCTCCAGCAGTTGAGCCGATAAAGGCCTCAGAATAAAGTCCGCGTAGCCGGAATTCTTGGCAACGATATAAAGAGACTGTTTGGTCTGCGACATCGGTCGCTGTCCGAGGACTTCGCCGGTGACCAGAAAATCCGCGCCGGTTTCCTGCATCCTGCGCCCCGCAATTTTCAGCATGAGCGTGTGGCAGTCAATGCAGGGATTCATGTTTTTGCCATATCCGTAGCGAGGGGATTTGAGCATTTGCAGATGTTCATCGGTAATATCTTCAATCACCAAAGACAGGCCGATCTGCCGGGCGGCCGCGGTTGCTTTCACTGCGTTAAAAAAAGGCGTAACAAACGCCAGACCGGTTACATCGATAAGTTGTTTTTGTACCAGCCTGACGGCCAGGATGCTGTCAAGTCCTCCCGACAGAAGGGCGACTGCTTTGCTCATGTTTACAAATCCAATTTCTGTTATTTCGCCATTTTGATCTTGTGGCATCAGCGCTCGAGAGGATCATCTGCTGCGAGACGTTTAATGACAATAACATTGTGCCCGGCGCAGTCAGGGCGAAAGGGCATCATTAACCAATCTCTGAAAGAAATACCGGCAGCGCTAAATTCTTCAGGTTATTGACTCATGTAAAAATCAGTACCTTACAATATCTACCTGCCAGGTTTCGTGCATCAATCCCCGCAATTCCCGGTTAAAGTCAAAATTCACAACATAGATGTTTTTATCGGTTTTAATTTTGGTGCCATTAAAACCGAAGTGATAGGGGGGCTGATTCTTATCCAATCCGGAAAAGCTGAAATAACCCGACGTGAATACAAAATTAAAGCCCTGAAGAATCTTTTCCATGTTTTTGGCGGGTGCGTCTTCATCGGATATGAAAATAAGTTTGTTGCCGGCCTTCTGCAGGATTTCAGTGAATTGCTCCGGAAGGCTGCGTGAAAAAATCAGCGTTTTTTTGTCGCCCTGTGTTACAGCCATGTCCGCCTTGATGGACAGATTGAATCCGTCTTTCTCGATATTGAAAACGCTGACGTCGGCATCCTTTTCTCCCTGCACATTCAGATAAGCAAGCAAAGCCAGGCAGAAATCCCTGGCTGATGATACAGGCAGCGTTGTCACTGGCGGGAGCGAATATAATTCCTGTGGTTTTTCCACAATGCCTTTTTCGGGAGAAATTTCCGTGATCGTCAGGGAGTTCTGGCGGGCGTAGCTGACAATCGCCCGCGGCAGGAGCGTATCGTTTTGATCAATCAATCGCAATCCCTGGATATTGCGCGATGATGTTTTAATTTCTTTTTTTGTGATGATCCAGTCAAAAAGAACTTCCACGGGAGGCGCGGATCCTGCGGATACAGGCCGCTGCGCTTTGGATATGTCATAGGCTGCCGCGATTTTGAAGATTTTTTTTAACGTCACGATAACGTCATCCTTATCCAGGATCTTGACGAGGTGATAATTCTTCCAGCGGTCGTTGATGATTTTTTTCAGATGATTGCTGGAACGGCTTCCCAGATCAAGAAATATGGTCGTCCGGCTATCCAGCTCCACCACAGGAATCATGGAACAATCGATCGTTAATTGTTCCGTGTCGGAAACCGGGAGATAGTAATTTCCGCTGGTAATCATGTTCCCTTTCATTTGCAGGATAATATGTTTGATGACGGCCAGTCGTTTTGCGGGAGACAAAGCGATGGAGTCTTTTGCTTCAGCTTTAGCAACCTCCTGTAAGGGAGATTCCTCCTGGGATACTTCAGCCCGGGTTGATTCTTCAGCCGCGACTTTTGCAGAAACTATGGCCGCAGTTTCACCGCCGGGCAGACGGATTGTCTGCCCTTCGTAAATCTTGTTCACATCTACAATGCGGGGATTCAGGGATTGGACAAGTTTAAGGGTTTTCCACGCGCCGGAAGTTATACGCATCTCCCTGTAGATGATGCGAAGAAGCGAGTCGCCTTTTTTAACCTGATAGGTTTGGCCACCCCCTGGCCTTGAAGGCGAGATTTCTTTCGCGCCTGAAAGCCCTTTCCCGGGCAGAAAAATTGTCTGTCCGGCGTATAATTTGTCCAGGTCCGTAATTTCGGGATTCAGTTCTTTGGTCATGCGGTAATAGCGGGGTATGTCTTTCTCCGTGATGCCGGGTATTCTCCGGATGATTGCCGAGAGGACTTCTCCCTGCTGGACCGTGTAGGCATTCTGAAGGGATTTGTTTTTGGCCGGGACTGTTTTGCTGAAGGTCAGCTGCGCCGTGTCTTCCTGGGCGCCGAACGCTTGCGAAGATAATAGGATTGCCGCAAGAATTGGCAGAACCCGCGCCCAGCATGATTTCATCCTGATCATCCGTTGCTTCTCCAGTGCATGAATAATAAAAATCATGTTTATAGTTACTTGAACTATCATTAAAAGTCAATGCCCATCAGGTATCAAAACGGCGGGAAAAGACGCGTTATCGAGATCAACACACAATGGCCGGATGATCGTCAGTCAAAGGGATACGATGTGATGCCGGTATTTGAGCGTAAGCGAAGGTTTTCTGATGAAGGAAACGTTCTTGATATGAAAAGGGCGAATGGATGCCGGCTGGAATCAGATGACTCTCTTCATGGCAGCGATGGCTACTTCAATCTGATCGTCGTCCGGTTCACGGGTGGTGATTTTTTGCAGCGCGAGCCCCGGCCAGCTCAAGACCTGCACCAGTTTAAAACGGCTGTATTTCCCCGTGAAGCGGATGGCTTCATAGGAAATACCGGCAACAACGGGCAGCAGCAAAATCTTATACATTACCCGATGAAGAAAGTCGGGTCGCCCCAAAAGCGAAAAGACCAGGATGGAAACGATCATGACGAAGAGAATAAAGCTGGTGCCGCAGCGGGGATGCCGCGTGGAATATTTTTTGACATTATCAATGGTCAGATCCTGTCCGTCCTCCCAGGCAAAAACCGTTTTGTGCTCGGCGCCATGATACATGTAAACGCGCCGCATGTCGTTCATAAGCAGTGTGGCGGACAGAAAACACAAAAACATCCCCAGACGGACGCATCCTTCCAGGACATTTAAAAGGATCAGGTTATCAACATAAAATTTTATCTTGGTGAAGAAAAAAGCAGGCACAATGACAAAGAAGAAAATGGCGATGGCCAAGCTGATGACAAAAGAGACATACATCTCCCATCCTTGCGGTTTTTTTTCTTCTTCCGAAAGAGCGACTTCCGCGGAAAACATCAGGCATTTTATGCCGATGATCATCATTTCAAATAAAGAGATTGTACCGCGAATGAACATCCAGCCCAATGGCTTGTATCGTTTGGTCAGGGGGATGTATTCCCGTTCCTGAAAAACGATTTCTCTGTCCGGTCGTCTGACAGCCGCCGCGATTTTCGTGCCGTGACGCATCATGACGCCTTCGAGAATTGCCTGCCCTCCGGCGATATCTTCGGGATTTGGTTTACAACCCATTTTTATTTTGCACCGTTCATACACATTACTGGGGCGATTCTTTATAGTATTTGGGCAAGGCTGTCAATTTATCATTTCATAAATGTTTGTTGCATGTTTGAGCGTCAATGGTATAATGCCGGCCAATCAAGTTCAGAGATGTCGAGGAGGAAGTAAAATGGCGCCTTTGGATTCATCGTCCGCCGCTTTTATCAAGGAGTATCAGGAACGGTTCGAAAAGAAACTGAAAGAAAATGAAATTGAACTTCTTGAACACTGGAAAGGGCAGCTCGAAAAAATCGAGAGTTCTAGACCGGACAGCATTGCTTCTTTACAATTACAGATCCGGAAAATGTCGGAAATGATGGGAAACCGAATTAAGGTGCTGAAAAAGGGGTGAAATGGAGAGTATCGCAGATTTCCTGTTTGAGGTGGGAATGCTATGCAAAACGCCCCGCAGCGGCTACCAGTTTCTGGGTAGCGGCAGAGAATCCGTTGCGGAGCATATTTTACGGACGGTGTTTGTCGGCTACGCCCTGTGCAAACTGAATCAATCACTGGACGAACTGCGTGTGTTGAAAATGTGTGTCCTCCATGATTTGCCCGAGGCGCGCACAGGCGATATGAATTATGTCAATAAAAAATATGTGGAAGTTGATGAAGGCAAAGCCGTCAGGGAATTAACGGAAAGCCTCTTCTTCGGCGAGGATATCCGTCAGGCCATTGAAGAGTTTAATGCCAAAGAAACGATGGAAGCGCGGATTGCCCGTGATGCTGATCAGATCTCGCTTATCCTGCAACTGAAGGAGTATGGTGATCTGGGCAATAAATATTCCGATGAGTGGATTAAGTATGCTTTACAGAGGCTGTCTACCGAGGAGGGCAAGAAACTGGCGGCGCGTGTGATTCAGACGGATTCATCCCACTGGTGGTTTAAAGAAAAAAGCGACTGGTGGATTAACGGAAATAACAGATGATATTCTCTCTCAACCAGCAAGGGGTTCGTATGATAAAAAAAACAGTTGTTCTGTCTTTTGCTATGATTTTTGCCGTTCTTCTTTTGGCATGCGTGCAGCAGTTCGGATCATTCGGCGTGATCGGTTCAAAAACGATATCCGAGCCGGAGGAATATAAGCATGTTTATGAAGCCAAGGAGAAAATCGTTCTCAAGGCTATTGCCGGTGTTCTGGAAGAGAAGAAGATCGGCAAAAATGTTTCCATAGATTTTAAAAATCACCGGGTCGATTCCGATTATGTTCTTTCGGACGATTGGCGTACAAAGACGACTGCTCATACGCGGCAGATCAACTGGAAAGAATGTGAAGTAAGGCTTGTGGTCATAACAGAGATTAAAACGAAAACAGGCTGGGAAATGCGCAGTCTGCTGAAGAAAGAGCAGTATGAGAGTTTTTTCTATGTTATCGAATTAAAGATTTATGAGGAAATGGCCAAAGTTCAGTAAAACATAAAAGAAGAAAGGAGAAATTATGGAACCCCCAAAAAAAGTATCCGGTCTGCTAGAGGAGTTCAAGAATTTTGCTTTAAAGGGTAATGTGGTCGATTTGGCCATCGGCGTTATTATTGGCGCGGCGTTTGGTAAAATCATTGATTCACTGGTTAAACATATCATTATGCCGTTGATCAGCGTGATTTTACCCGGTGAACAGGGTTATCTGGCCTGGAAGTGGGTGGTGAACGGCAAGGAAATCCCTTACGGACTGTTTATCGGAGAAATTGTAAATTTTCTAATTATTGCACTGGCCCTGTATATTTT
>CAZDYR010000040.1:0-11287 GCA_964509625.1 uncultured Smithella sp.
TTCTTGAGGCGCAAACGGTATTCTCTGATGAAAATGGTTTGTTGCTCGATGATCCCGATCATTCATTAGAAGAAGAGCGTTTTATTATTCTCGGCATGAGTTCCAAGCTTCGGCTACTCGTCATTTCCCATACTTATCGTAAAGAAGACCTAATCATAAGAATTATTTCAGCACGGAAGGCAACCCGCATGGAGCACAAACAATACTGGAGCAGGTGGTAATCATGAGAAAAGAATATGATTTTTCAAAAGCAAAAAAGAATCCGTACGCAAGTATGCTTAAGAAGCAAGTAACGATAAGATTAGATGAGGGTACCGTGGATTATTTCAAGAATCTTGCTAAAACAGCGGGGGTACCTTATCAAACGCTGATAAATCTCTATTTGCGAGATTGCGCTGCTTCCGGTCGTGTGCTTTCTATGCATTGGAAAGAAGCATCATAAAATTCGCACAACCAGCCGCTAGAGCCGATCGCGCACTTCCCCCAATAAAGTAGACACTCTCAACTAACTAAGAGGAGGGAGTGAGCTTTTCGTTAAGCATGACAATCAACACGATAAAGGAGGATACCATGAAGAAATACGGCGCGGAGTTTTTTGGAACATTCTGGCTGGTTCTTGGCGGATGCGGCAGTGCCGTTTTGGCCGCGGCGTTCCCGAACGTTGGCATTGGTTTGCTTGGCGTGTCGCTGGCATTTGGCTTGACGGTGCTCACGATGGCCTTCGCCATCGGGCACATATCCGGATGTCACCTCAACCCGGCTGTTTCTTTGGGTCTCTGGGCCGGCGGCCGCTTCCCGGCAAAAGAGTTGTTGCCCTATATCATCGCGCAGGTTTTGGGCGGCATTGCGGCGGGTGGCATTCTTTATCTGATTGCCTCCGGTCAGGCAGGCTTTGATGTCTCCACCGGATTTGCCTCAAACGGCTACGGTGCCCACTCGCCCGGCGGGTATAGTTTTTTGGCGGCCCTGATAACGGAAGTGGTCATGACCATGATGTTTCTCCTTGTCATCATGGGCGCCACGGACAAACGGGCGCCGCAGGGCTTCGCGCCGATTGCCATCGGCTTGTGCCTGACGCTCATCCATTTGATCAGCATTCCGGTTACAAACACCTCGGTAAATCCCGCGCGCAGCACGGGTGTTGCTCTGTATGCCGGCGGATGGGCGATTTCACAGCTCTGGCTTTTCTGGGTAGCCCCGATTATTGGCGGTATGATTGGCGCGGTGATCTATCGATGGATCGGCAGCGAAAAAAGCTAGCCACGAAACACAAAGCAGGGAAAGACGCGATGCGTATTTGGGAAAGGCAAGTCCGTTTTGAAAACACGGCTTGATCGGCTGTTTTGTCCTGTAATTTCCCCGATATCAGTTGCCGGCTTTTTTTACTTTTTCCCACCCGGCGATCGCTTAAATTCAGGCCGATGTAAATGCGACCTTTATTCGGGAGAGCTTCTTATGAAAAGACTTTTGCCTCCGCTGATGATTTTACTGATCTGTCTTATCTGTCAGGCTGAGGCTTCCTCAATTTGCCTGCAAGGAGATAAAACCCATATCTGGATTGTCCCGCAGATCGTCAAAACCGGAACACCCATCCACATTATTGCAGTGTCCACTGCCGGCCCCGTCACCGAATTGCTGTTGATCGATTCACAGGGTAAAACGCAAACATTCAAAACCACCGCTTCCACAGGCGGACCACCCTGGCACTTGACCGCCCGGATACAACCTCCGGAAAGCGGTCATTATCAAGTCGAAGCACGGGTAAAGGGCACGCCGGCAGCTTGCCGAAAAATTATTAAGGGTCAAAATGAAAATAACAAACCGGCATGGAACCAAACGTACGAAGCTTTTTACGCGGTCTGGATCGAACAGCTATTTGACAGTCCGGTTGATGAGAACTTGAGTTTTCCCTCCTTAGAGCCGGTCCTGCGTGATCCCCGACGCAACTTTTTACACAATGCGCTGGGATTGAACGAAGATAAAAATCTTCCGGCAACGCCGGATTGCGCGGATTTTCCGTACTTCCTGCGCGCCTATTTTGCCTGGAAAAACAGTTTGCCATTCAGCTACCGGAGATGCAACCGCGGTTCGGCTTCAACACCCCCGTCCTGCGACCCCGCCGTCATCCGAACTGATTTTGTCCAAAAAACGGCACCCCTGGCAGCCTTTAAAGCGCTGAGCCGCAATCTGATGGACGCGGTGCAGTCAGGCAACGGCCGCACGGCGCTTTCCGGCCGGGAAACAGACTTTTATCCCCTCCCCCTAAAACGTGATGTATTGTGGCCTGGCACGGTCTACGCCGACCCTTACGGGCATGTGCTGGTGCTGACAAAATGGATCGACCAGACGCCGGACCGCTCCGGAATTTTATTCGCGGTTGACGCGCAGCCGGATAATTCCATCACCAGAAAAAGATTCTGGGAAGGCACCTTCTTATTCGCGACTATCCCCGGAGCGGGCCCCGGCTTTAAAACCTTTCGGCCCGTTGTGAATAACCGCCTGGCGACGAACGAAAAATTGCCTGATTTTTCCATGGAGCAGGCGGCGCTGAATCCCGACGAGTTTTACGCGCGATTGCATAAGCTCATTAACGCGGACGGATTGAACGCGGCGCAGGCTTACGAGGCAACGCTGGCCGCTTTAGTCGAACAATTGGAAGCACGGGTGCAGTCGGTCGAAAACGGCGAAGCGTATTTTCGCAAAGGCGGTTCCACCATCGCAATGCCCAACGGCGCGGCTATTTTTGAAACCGTAGGCCCGTGGGAAGATTTCGCGACGCCGTCGCGGGATATGCGTTTATTGATCGCGATGAATGTGCTGCTGAAATTCCCCGAAAAAGTCACGAAATATCCGGAGCTGTTTAACTTGACCGCCGACTCGTCTAGGCAGGCCAAATCCGGGATAGAACGGCTGCATGAAAAACTGATCAGGGAGAAGACCATCCAGTACGTCCGCAGTAACGGGAAACCCTTCAAACTGTCTGTCTCCGATGTCTTAGCCCGAAAATCCGCTCTGGAGATGGGTTATAATCCCAATGATTGTGTTGAAGCGCGCTGGGGGGCCACACCGGGGACAGAAGAATACGCGAGCTGCCGCAGGCACGCGCCGGCCGCGCAGATCAGGCAAATGAACGCCGTGCGTGAATGGTTCCGCGAAGCCAAACGTCCGCCGCGATGAGTCCGTTATGTCCCGGCTAAAAGAAAGGAGAAACTTATGACCCGTAAGCAAATCAATCCCCTTTTACTGGCAGGAATCATCGGCACACTGGTGATTGGTCTGCATTTTTTCACAAGTCTGTATCAAGCGGTCTCGGGCGATCGCAATATCTGGTGGACGCATCAAAACAGGCGACTGCCTCTTGATAAAACACAAGATCATTTTGAGCTCTATATCGGGGGAAAGCTTTTGCAAAAGCACCTTGCCGAAAAAACCATTTTTCTTGCCGGCAAGGACTCAACCTACACGCCTGTAGCTCCCCAGGACGTTGCGGTTCGCCTGAACGGCCGGGATAAAGTCAGAATAATCCATCTGACCAATACAACCATCAGCGGCTTTGGCATGGGCATAGCCATTGCTTTACTGGCCGTTGGCCTGGTTCAGCAGTATCAAGCCGGCAAGAAGGTACGTGACCCCGTTCCCGGAAACGGTGCTGATCCCCGGAGCCCCACCGGCATCATGAATCGATAACACCATCAGGCCCGGTTAAAGGAAATCCCTGCCACGCGGAAAAAGGAGAATAGATGATAAAAAAATCCATGAAAATATTCTTCATCGTAGCGGCCGTTCTTCTTGTGGCTGGCTTTGCCGCAAATAAAATCCTTCTGGATTACTCATCCATTCCGGACAAATCCAACATCACTCTGACCGTCAACACGCTGCGGGAACTCGCGGGCAATGCGGAACCATTGCCGGTGCGAATCAACCTGCTTCCCATCGCCACGGGGGAATTTTATCCGGGCATGGTCATGGCCGGCAACCGCGACAAAAAATACAGCGCGCCCCTTTGGGCTTATCAGGTCGTTTACGATCGCGATCTGCCCGGTGGAGGCAATGCGATCATCCTTGACGCGGCCATTGATAAGAGCCAGACAAAAATGGCGGGCAGCGACTTCGCCATAAACGACGACAACTATGACATTCTTCAAAAGGGGCTGAGAAAAGCCGCTGCGGTTATCTTTACTCACGAACACTTTGACCATGTCGGAGGCCTGGCCCTGTCACCCTTCTTCGACGAACTGGCGGGGAAAACCTTTCTCACGAATGAACAGGCATCAAGCCCGGATATTTTAAAAGCGGGATTTTCAAAAGAGAAGATCGAAAAATGCAAACGATTGACCTATGACGGAGCGTATGCCGTTTTCCCCGGAATCATCCTTATCAAAACACCCGGCCATACACCGGGACATCAGATGATCTATGTTAGGCTGAAGGACGGCAGCGAGTATCTTATCGCCGGCGATATCGCCTGGAACATGGACAATATCACCATGCTGAAACAAAGGCCGCTGCTGGTCAGTTTTTTCCTGGGGGAAAACCGTGATAACGTGGGAAACCAGCTCCGCTGGCTGCACGATGAAATATATCAGGGTCACAAAGAAATCCGGTTACTGGTTTACCACGACCAGAATCAGCACGATGAATATGTCAGGCGCGGTTCATTGGGCAACGGCTTCGAACCATAGACGCCTTTGTGCCTGAACAACAGCTACGAAACACCTATCAGCCGCGCCAAGCGGACTTTCCATCCTATTATACTTTCCTGCCTTCCCCTCCCTTTATTCCAGTAAATAACCATCAGCATAATATTGTTCAATCATTCACTCCGACTTTTTACGAATCCGCTTCAAGTTTGCCTCGGGATCTGCCGATCTACATGACGTGTGTTTTGAACCGGCATCGATTGACACGAGCGGGAGATGATTCATCCGTCGCCCGCCGGGTAAGCTTTGATCAACCCGGGCCGATGCATCGCGTTCACCTCCCGCGTGGAGATTTCGAATAACGGGCAACGGGAAAACACTCATTGATTAGCCATAAATTTCAAAACAGTGTTTCAAATCACATTTTGCGCTTGGCCTTTTTACGATAACTATAAGGGATTGCTTATATGAATATCGGGTATGTTGCTATGTTTTCAGGGAGGGCTTTTCGAATTATCTTGATCCTGGTGATGCTGATCTGGCAGAATCCCGCGGACGCCGCGACTCCGGACCGCACGGCAACAACCACGGAACCTGTTCCGATTCTGCTTTATCACCGCTTCGGCCCGACAGCCGCGGACAGTATGACCGTCACCAATCCTGTATTTCTGTCGCACCTCGAATACCTGAAGACCCATGGCTATACCGTGATCCCCCTTCGGCAGGTCGTGGAAGGCCTGATCCGGAAGCAACCGGCGCCTGAAAAGTCCGTCGCGATTGTGGTGGACGACGGACACAAGTCTGTTTACACGGACATGCTGCCCCTTGTCCGGAAATACAAAATTCCCGTGACGCTTTTCATTTATCCCTCGGCCATTTCCAACGCTTCCTACGCCATGAGCTGGGACCAGCTCCGGGAGATTCACAAAACCGGACTCTTCGATATTCAGTCCCACACCTTCTGGCATCCCAATTTCAAGAAGGAAAAAAAGCGGCTGGCCGCCGCGCAATACGATCAGTTTGTGAAAACGCAACTTGTTAAATCCAAAGCAAGACTCGAAAAGGAATTTGGAACACGGATTGACATGATCGCCTGGCCGTTCGGCATCTATGACGACGACCTCATGATCAAAGCAAAAGAGGCGGGATACATCGCCGCTTTCACCATTGACGGCAATCGGGAGAAGCACTGGGGCGACCCGATGAAGCTCCCCCGCTATTTATTAACCAACGCGGATCAGGGGAAAAGATTTGAAATGATATTTACAGGCAATGGCCGCCTGGCGGCGGCGGGAAGGTATTAAAATGACGCGGCTCAGATTATTTATTCTTGCGCTTCTTGTTCTGATTGTTTCTCTTTCGGCATGCAGCCAACCATCTTCCAACGCACCCGCAGGCTTCCCGACCACAGGCCTGGTTTTGGACGCCGCCGCGAACACACCCCTGGCCGGGGCCATCATCACGCTGGACGGCCGGGAATTTCTTCAGACCGGCCACGACGGCACCTTTCCCATCAGGGTCGGGATCAGCCGTGTCGCGGCCAGGGCCCATGGCTACACGCGCGCCGAACAGGCCGTCGACACCGGAAAGAATGCCGCGCCCGTGAAGATCAAACTCAACCCCATCAAACCCAGGGCGCTCTACCTGACGGTTTACGGAGTCGGCAGCAGAAGCCTGAGAGAATCCGCCCTGAAGCTGATTGAAACAACGGAATTGAACACGCTTGTCATCGACGTGAAAGGCGACCGCGGGTTTGTCCCCTATCCCAGCGAGGTGCCGCTTGCTTCTTCCATCGGCGGCCAGAAAGTCATCCTGGTCAAAGACGTTAAGGGACTGGTCAACACCCTGAAGGAGAAAGGGATCTATACAGTAGCCCGCATTGTTGTCTTCAAGGACAATCTGCTTGGCGAGGCACGCCCCGACCTGGCCATCAGGACGGCAAGCGACGCGATTTTTCGCGACCGCGAAAATCTGATCTGGGTGGACCCTTCCCAAAAGGAAGTCTGGGATTATAACATCGCCATCGCCGTCGAGGCGGCTAAAAACGGTTTCGACGAGATTCAATTCGATTATGTGCGCTTTCCGGACCGCAAGGGCCTGAAATTCTCCCGGGATAACACGGAGGAAAACAGAACCGGCGCCATCGTGGGCTTTCTCCAGGCGGCCAGAGAACAACTGGCCCCTTATAACGTTTTTGTCTGTGCCGATGTTTTCGGCTACGCGGCCTGGAACCTCAACGACACGCAGATCGGCCAGAAGATCGATCAGATCGGGTCGGCCGTCGATTACATTGCCCTCATGCTCTATCCCTCAGGGTTCCAGTTCGGCATCCCGGGCTACCGCAATCCCGTGGCCAATTCCAACCGGATTGTCTACCTCACCCTTCAGCGGGCACAGGAACGCACGCAGATTCCCTCCGTCCGGTTCCGACCCTGGCTTCAGGCATTCAGGGATTATGCTTTCGACCGGCGGCACTTCACCGGCAACGAGATACGGGATCAGATCAAGGCCACCGAAGAGTTCGGCGCCAACGGCTGGATGCTCTGGAATCCCAGAAATGTCTATTCAAAAGAAGGCCTCCGGCTGAAAAACGGCCAGTACCCCGTCAAGCTCAAACAACTCGCTTTGAAGCGGAATATCGACACGACCCCGGAACCGGAGGCCTCTCCAGTTCCGGGGCTGGATTAGTCCGTCCGCAAAGAATCTTTTGACATCCCCGCGCGTGATCCTGTAAAAGAAACGCGGACGAACATGCAATGAATCCATCACAGTGCGGCAGAGGCAGATTCCGTTTCAGTTTTCATATCGGCGGCCGGATCATCATGACCCTGGCCGCTTTCCTGATTTCTTGTTCCGCGTTTGCTTCCGACATCCCACGGTTCCATACAGAATCACTCGCGCCGATTTCGGAAATTGTCGATCAGGCTGTAAAAGACGGCCGGATTCCGGGAGCAGTAGTCCTGATCGGTCAAGGAGACCGGATTCTGCTTCGGAAAGCATACGGATGGCGCTCCCTTGAGCCGGACAAGACGCTGATGACCGAGGATGTTATCTTTGATACGGCTTCCCTCACCAAGGTGATCGCGACAACCACTGCCGTGATGCAGCTGGTCGAACAGAATAAACTCTCGCTGGACGCGCCGGCCGCGACGTACTGGCCCGAATTCAAAAATAACGGAAAAGGCCGCATCACTGTGCGGCAGCTCCTCACGCATTATTCAGGCCTCCGGGGGGAGCCAAAACTTAAACCGCACATAAAAAGCTACGCCGCAGTCCTTAAAGCGATCGTCTCTGAAAGACCGCTTCACCCTCCCGGCCTCGTCTATCAATACAGCGATCTCAATTTCATCATCCTGGGTGAAGTGGTGCGTCGCGCAAGCGGGCTCACGCTTGACCGCTACTGCCCGCGCCGCATCTTTACGCCGCTGGGAATGAAGGATACCTTTTTCAATCCGCCCGCTTCCCTGGCAAACAGAATCGCGCCGACCGTTTATCAGGAAGGTAACCTTCTGTGCGGCAAAGTCCACGATCCCGTGTGCCGGCGGATGGGCGGCGTGGCCGGCCACGCGGGCCTGTTTTCCACCGCTGACGACCTCGCGGCTTTCGCGCGCATGATGCTTGCTGGCGGAAAGGTCGGCGATAAGTCCATCCTGCGGCCTGAAACAGTGAAGGTGATGACGATCCCGCAGTCTCCTGCCGGAGCGGCAAGGCTCCGGGGACTTGGCTGGGACCTGAAACCGCCTTTTGCCGCGAACGCGGATCTGCTTTACCCGGCGGGGGCTTACAGCCACCTCGGATACACCGGCACGGGGCTGTGGATCGACCCGGTCACCGGCATTTATCTTATTTTGCTGACCAACCGCGTTCATCCGCATGGAGGAGGCAATGTGGCGGAATTGAGAGAGGCCGTCATCGGACAGATTGAAGCGGCGGCAGGCCCTCTCACCCATCAAATCATCACGGCGCAAAGACCATCGATTGCCGCGTTTGTACCACGGAATGAGGCCCCGCCCATCCGTGTTGTCGATGCCGGCATCGATGTTCTTAAAAATCAAAATTACGCGCCCCTTGCCGGCATGCGGGTGGGATTGATCACAAATCATACCGGGCGCGACGCGTCCGGCATCCGGACAATCGATCTTCTTTACCGCGCCCCGGGAGTCAGGCTCGCGGCGATCTTCAGCCCGGAGCACGGGATCAGCGGGACCGCCGACACGCCGGTTTCATCCGGGCGGGACGCCAAAACAGGACTGCCGATTTACAGCCTGTATGGTGAACACCGGAGGCCCGCAAAAGAAATGATGGACGGACTCGACGCCCTGGTTTTTGACGTGCAGGATGCCGGAGCCCGTTTTTACACGTATATATCGACCATGTACTACGCCATGCAGGAGGCGGCGGCAAAAGGCGTTCCTTTCTTTGTTCTCGACCGGCCCAACCCCGTCACCGCCGATATGGTTCAGGGGCCTGTGTCCAGCGACATTCCCCGCTCCTTTACCTCCTGCTTCCCGATGCCCATCCGGCACGGAATGACAGTGGGGGAGCTCGCCCGATTGTTTAACGCTGAAGACAAAATCGGCGCGGATTTGCGTGTTGTCCGGATGAACGGATACAGCCGGAAGCTGTGGTACGACGAAACGGGATTTCACTGGATCAACCCTTCTCCAAACCTTCGCGGCCTTGCGGCTACGACGCTTTACCCGGGCGTCGCGCTTGTCGAGGGAGCCAATGTGAGCGTCGGGCGCGGAACGCCAACACCGTTTGAACTGGTGGGAGCCCCCTGGATACGCTCCGGCGGGCTATACGACTATCTTGAGCGCAGGGGGATTCCGGGCATTCGTTTTTCGCCGGCCGTTTTCGTTCCGGAATCCGGCACTTATAAGGGCAGGCACTGTCATGGAATCCGGATCAAGCTTACAGACCGCAACCTTCTGGATCCGACGCGCGCGGGCATCGAGATAGCCGCCGCGCTCCATCATCTCTACCCGAATGATTTCCGGCTGGATGCAACGCTGGCCATGATCGGCTCGCGGCAAACCCTGGAAGCCATCAGGACGGGACAAAGCCCGGAAACCATTGCCGCCTCCTGGCAGGGACAACTGGAAACCTTCAGGCAACTTCGATCGAATTATCTGTTATACTGAAACACGTGACTTCGAATTTTTCAGGAGAGCTTATGGAATGCAAAAAAGAAAATCATCTGAAAAAATGCAACTGCTCCTACGACCCATGCAGCCGGAAAGGCATCTGCTGCGACTGCATCGCCTATCATCTGGCCAAAAGGCAGCTGCCGGGATGCTGCTTCCCGAAAGACGCGGAAAAAACCTACAACCGTTCATTCGAACATTTTGCCGACCTGGTGGCGAAAAAAAAGGTGTAATCTATAACGCATCAGCCCTGGCTTCGCGCAGTTCACTTTTCATTTTCTTTTCCTATTACCCATTACCTATTGCCCATCGCCTTTATAAAAACCCCGATTGACAAATTTTTATACCCATGCCAGAAGCGTAGCCGATAAGATTAATATAATAAGAGCGGAGGTTGAACGATTTTATGGAAAATTTGAAGGACTTGCAGCTGCGCTATGAAGCCCTCAAAGGATTGAACTTGAAACTGAACATCGAACGCGGTCAGCCCGGGGACGACAATTTCGATCTGTCCAACCCGCTGTTAACCATTGTAACGGAAAAGGATGTAATGACCAAAAGCGGATTCGATATCCGCAATTACCCGGGCGGCGTTCTGGGCCTGCCGGAAGCCCGCGAGCTTTTCGCCACCGTTCTGGGCGTGAAGCCCGAAGAAACCCTGGTCGGCAACAACGCCAGCCTTCTCATCCTGGCCCAGACTCTGATGTGGGCTCTCCTGCGCGGGCTCAACGGCAGCCCGGCCCCCTGGTGCAAAACCGATAAACCCAAAATGATTGTCACCGTTCCCGGCTACGACAGGCATTTCACGCTGCTCAACGAACTGGGCTTCGAGATGGTTCAGGTCCCGATCACTAAAAACGGGCCGGACATGGATGCCGTGGAAAAAGCGGCGGCGGACCCGGCCGTCAAGGGGATTCTTTTTGTGCCCACCTACTCCAACCCGACCGGCGATACGGTTTCCGATGAAACCGTCAAAAGGCTGGCCGCGATGAAAACGGGCGCGCCGGACTTCACCATTTTTGCCGACGACGCCTATGTTGTCCATCATCTGGCTGATCATCCCGCAAAGCCGAAAAATCTCCTTCGGGCCTGCGAAGAAGCCGGCAATCCAAACCGGGTGTATCTGTTCAGTTCAACGTCTAAAACAACATTTGCCAGCGGGGGGCTGGGCTTCATGGCCACGAGCGTCGCCAACCTGGCTTATATCTCCAAATGCTTCGGGACCATGTTCATCGGCCCCAACAAGGCCGAACAGCTGCGCCATGTAAAATTCCTCTCCGCCTATCCGGGTGGAATCGCCGGCCTCATGAAGGAGCATTCCAAGCTGCTCAAACCCAAGTTTGACGTCACGCAAAAAGTTCTGGAAAAAGAGCTGGGGGGATCGGGACTGGCCAACTGGAGCAAACCCGAGGGCGGATATTTTATCAGCCTCGACACAACCAAACCTGTAGCCAAACGCGCCGTCGCTTTGTGCAAGGAAGCAGGCGTAGCCATCACCCC
>CAZDYR010000041.1:0-11151 GCA_964509625.1 uncultured Smithella sp.
GATTCGAAAGATGTGAGCATTTCTTTCATCTTCTTTTCCAGTTCGGGAGAAATAATCTGTTTTTCGTCTATTTCCTTTAATATATCAGGATGTTTGCTCTTCACAAAACTCAGAAGCTGCTGTTCATAGACAAGAACTTTTTCCACGTCAACTTTGTCGATAAAGCCGCGGCTTCCGGCAAACAGAACTGTAACTTCCTCGCCCAGGGACATCGGCTTGAACTGAGGCTGCTTAAGTAATTCAACCAAACGAACGCCGCGGTCCAATTGCGCCTGAGTGGACTTATCCAGGTCGGATCCAAACTGGGCAAAAGCCGCCAGTTCACGGTACTGGGCCAGGTCGAGTTTCAGGGTACCGGCAACCTGCTTCATCGCCTTCACCTGAGCCGCGCCACCAACGCGGGAAACGGACAGACCAACGTTGATGGCCGGACGGATACCGGAAAAGAACAAGCTGGGTTCCAGATAAACCTGACCATCCGTGATGGAAATAACGTTCGTCGGAATGTAGGCCGACACGTCACCGGCCTGCGTTTCAATAATCGGCAGAGCCGTGAGTGATCCGCCGCCCAGTTCCTTGCTCACGCGGGCAGCCCGTTCCAGGAGACGGGAGTGGTTATAGAAAATGTCGCCGGGATAGGCTTCACGTCCGGGCGGACGGCGAAGCAGAAGGGAAATCTGGCGATAAGCCACGGCCTGCTTTGAAAGATCATCGTAAATGATCAGGGCGTCCTGGCCGCGATCACGGAAGTATTCACCAATGCTGCAACCGGCGTATGCCGCAATATACTGAAGTGTTGCGGGATCGGATGCGCAGCCGGCAACCACACAGGTGTACGACAATGCGTCATTCTGTTTGAGTCTTTCCACAACCTGAGCCACTGTTGACTTTTTCTGACCAATGGCAACATAGATACATTTGATGCCGGTGTCCTTCTGACGAATGATCGCATCTACGCAAATGGCTGTTTTGCCGATCTGGCGGTCTCCAATGACCAGCTCGCGCTGACCGCGTCCAATCGGGGTCATAGCGTCAATGGCCTTCAAGCCCGTATACATCGGCTGATTAACCGGCTGACGCTGAATCACGCCGGGGGCGACCATTTCGATACGACGGAACTCTTTGGTTTCAATCGGGCCTTTGCCGTCCAGCGGCGCGCCGGTTGCGTCGATAACGCGTCCCAGAAGGGCTTCACCAACGGGAACCTGTGCAATTTTGCCGGTTCTTTTGACGATATCACCTTCTTTAATGTGCGTGACCTCGCCCAGAACGGCAACACCGACGTTATCCGCTTCGAGATTGAGAACCATGCCCAGGATGCCGCCGGGGAACTCGAGCAGTTCCATGGCCATGGCGTTCTGCACACCATAAACTCTTGCGATACCATCACCGACGGACAAGACAGTTCCTGTTTCGCTTATATCCAGCTTTTTTTCATAGCTTTTAATTTGCTCAGAAATAATTTGACTAATTTCTTCCGCTTTGATTGTTTCCATGCCTTATCTTGCCTCCCCTAAGAGATTCCTCATGTTATTCAATTGGTTTTTGATGCTGCCGTCATAAAGCGTATCACCAACACCAATAACGATTCCACCTAAAAGGCTCTTGTCATCTTCTATAGTGACTTCAATTTCACGGCCTGTCATTTTCTTTAAACCGGATATAATGTGATTCTGCATGTCACCAGACAGAGGAAATGCCGTTTTCAGAGTTACTCTGACTTTCTTCAGCGTTTCATCCATTAATTGTCTGTAGCAGGTCTCAATATCCGGCAGAACGTCTATTCTTTTTTTATCGATCAGTAAATTTAAAAAATTGATCGTCATGTTGGAAAGCGATAATTTACCGATGACTTTTTCCAGTACTTTTTTCTTACTTTCCTGTTCAAATACCGGATTGGCTAAAAAACTCCCCAAATCCTTATTCTTTGAAATAATGGAAGAAAACTGACTGAGTTCATTATAATACTGCTCCAGTTTATTCTCCTCCCCGGCAATTTCAAAAAATGCGCGAGCGTATCGTTTTGAAATATTGCTGATCAATTTTTGTTCACCACCTTATCCATATATTCCTTGACCATGGCTTCATGATCCTGTGTTGTGATATTTTTCTTCAATATTTCTTCAGCCATCTGCACAGAAAGGGCGACCGCTTCACTGCGCAGCTGACCGGATGCCTTATTGAGCTCCTGTGCAATGCGCGCCTGCGCGTCTTCTTTCATTTTTGCGGCAACTTTCTGAGCGTCTTCGATAATTTTCTGCTTCTCAACAACGCCCTGGGCCTTGATCATTTCAAAAATGCCATCAATCTCGAGAGAGGCTTTATCAATCTTTTCGGAATATTCCCTGTACTGCTTCTCAGCCTCCGCCTTTTGCACGGCTGCGCTTTCCAGAGACTCTTTAATTTCCTGACGGCGGCCGGAAAAAAAGCTTTTTATTTTGGGTGCCAGCATCCAGACCAGAAAACCAATAATGATGGCGGCGTTAAAAGTTTTAAAGGCAAAGCCCTTCCACTGGTCAGAATCACCATGACCTTCCCCTCCGCCCGACGCATACGCCAGACAAACTGAAACCAGAACGATCAGCAGGGAAAGAATCAGCGAAAAATAATTTGGTCGGCGTGAAGACTTCATTGCAATCTCCTTCCCAAAACCTTTTCCGCAATCTCCATCGAAAGCTTGCGGGACTGGCCGTCCAGGATCTGGCGAGCAGCCTGCATCTCCGCGTCCATCTTTTTTTGAAATTCCTGGGTCATTAAAGGTATTTCATTGCGGACGGCATCGACAATCTTTTTGGCCTGCTCGGCACCTTCATTAATAATCTCTTTTTTGAGATCCGAAGCGCCTGTTTTAGCCTTATTGAGCTTTTCGTCATACTCCGCCACTTTCTTGTCCACGGAATCTTTAAACAGCTTAATCTCATTATCAGCCTCTTCAAGCTGTTTTTTGCGGCGTTCTATAATGGATAAAATGGGTTTATAAAGAAGATAGTTAAGAATGAAAATCAGGGCTATGAATATAGCCATTTGAACCACAAGTGTTAAATCTGGGATTACTTTAACCACAACTTACCTCATCGATTTGTTCAGATCCAACCGCCCGCCACAGGGGGGCAGTTTAAGTTGTATTAATTTTACCTACATTTCAAACAGCGTTATCTCTGGCAGTGATTTGATGCAGGAACTAAAAGCTCAAGAACCGGGCTGCTGAACCTAGCCACACCGCGAGGACGGAGTTTACTAATCATACCCTTGTTTGGATGTCAAGCTTTTTTGTGACTGACGGTCTATTTTTGATAAAATCGGCACTATGGCAATCAGACCAAGCGGTTAGAAAATCTCAATCCACTTTCAGACTAATATTTTTTTGCTGTTTGGATTCGCTCATGTGAGACCTGCCGTCAAAAAGCGCTCCTTCTTCTATAACAAAGACCGGCGTACGGACGTCACCGGACAGTCTGCCCGTGGCGTGAATATTGACTTTCTCTTTAACCTCTATGCTGCCTTGAACTTCACCGCCAATGTATACGCTATGAACCACAATATTTGCCTTAACCAGAGCGCCTTCTCCGATGTCAACGGATCCCTGCCCGTAAATCTCCCCCTGAAAATCACCGTCGATGCGCACATTCCCCTTGAAAACGAGCTTGCCGACAAACTCCGCACCTTTTCCTAAAAAAGCTTTCGTATCTTCTATGTGTTTCTTTTTTTCCCACATCCCTTTATGATCCTCCTGATGACGCGCTATAAGGGTTGTATCAGCGCTGCAAGATGAATCGCCGCGTGCTGACATTCATCAACAATCCAATCGCCGCAAGCATGGAAGCCATTGCCGAACCCCCATAGCTCAGAAACGGCAGCGGGATACCGACAACCGGCAGCATTCCCAAAACCATGCCCATGTTAATAATCATCTCCCAGCCGATCAGCGCGGAAATACCGAACGCGAGTATCGTGCCCAATAAGTCTCTTGAATGCAAGGCAATTTTTAAGCCCCAGATGAGCAGCGATATAAACATTAAGACCAGGACGAATCCTCCGATAAAGCCCCACTCTTCGGCAAAAACAGAAAACACAAAATCCGTCTGCTGCTCGGGCAGAAATTTCAGCTGCGTCTGCGAGCCCTGTAAAAACCCCTTGCCTAGAAATCCTCCGGAACCAATGGCGATCATGGATTGAATAATGTGATAACCGGTCCCCAGAGGATCATTTTCCGGCGAAAGAAAAGTCAATAATCTGTCTTTTTGATAATCCTTGAGGCACAACCAGGCCAAAGGCAACATGACCAGCCCGCCGGCGACGGCAATCGCGATGGATTTCCAGTTTACACCGATGAAAAGGACAATCGACGCGGCGACAATGACTATCATTAAAGCCGTTCCTAAATCCGGCTGTTTCATGATCAGGACACAGGGAAGCAGCACCATCAGAATAGGAACAAACAACTCTCTCAGCAAGTAAGGTTCGTTTGATTTGTGATCATCAAAATATCTGGCCAGAGCTATAATCATGGTGACCTTCATCAGTTCGGAGGGCTGGAATAAAACGAATCCGAAAGAAATCCATCTCTGAGCCCCGTTGGCCGTGTGACCGAAAAAAGCCACATAAACGAGGGACGCGATCGAAAGCGCATAAATAATATAGGCGGCCTGAGTAATCGCCCGATAGTCGATCAGGAAAGTGACCGCCATTAGAAGCAGGCCAAACAGAATCCATTGCAGTTGCTTCAGGTAAAGTTGCGACGCATTCTCACCGAGGCTGAAACCCGTAGAGTAAATATTGACGACGCCAATGGCACAGATACACATGACCAGCGCAAGCAGCATCCAGTCAAAATTTTGAAATATGCGGCGATCGTATTTAAAAAAAATCATTGTCTTACCTGTGCAAATCCTGCCGTGAAGCATTTGATAAAATGGTCCCTTTATTTTGTTCAGAATCAGCCGGCACAATGTTTTCGGCGACCTGAACCGTTTTTACTTTATTCTTTCCTTCAAAATAAGCATTCAGAATTTTGCGGGCGATCGGAGCCGCAACCGCGCCGCCGCCCCCGGCATTTTCAGCAATGACCGCAACCGCTATTTCCGGATTTTTCATCGGAGCATAACAGACAAACAACGCGTGATCCTTGTGAAACGAGGCAATTTTCATCATCCGGCGGGCTTTTTCATTTTCCGGAAGACCGATGACCTGCGATGTCCCGGTCTTTCCGCAAACATCCGTTTGAGGTCTGCGTGCCGCGGCCCCGGTCCCTCCCGGCTCATTCACGACACCCCAGAGCGCACGATTGAGCAGCGCAATCGTTTGTTGACTCAGTTTGAGCTCTCCTGTTTTTTCGGGTAAAAATTCTTTTTGAACGCTGCCGTCGGATAAGACGATTCGCTGAACCAGACGCGGACGCCATCGGGTCCCTCCATTGGCCAGTGCGCTGTAGGCCTGAGCCAGTTGCAAAGGGGTTGTTAAGTTAAATCCCTGGCCGATGGATATCGAGATCGTTTCGCCCTGCTGCCACGGCTCTTTCATGCGAGCGAGTTTCCATTCCCGCGTGGGAATGAGTCCCTTTCTTTCATGATAAAGCTCAATACCGGTTAAATCGCCCAAACCGAACCTCTTCGCGTATTGTGCTATTTTATCAACGCCGAGCATTTTTCCGACCGTATAAAAATAGACATCACAGGATTCCACCAGTGCCCGGTGAAGATTAACCGATCCATGGCCATGTTTTTTCCAGCAGCGATAGGTTCTGTTTCCCAGTTCAAAGGTCCCGTCGCAGTGAATGCGGGTTTCAGGGGTAATGATTCTTTCTTCCAGGGCGGCCGCCGCCACAATCATTTTGTAGGTTGAGCCCGGCGGATACTGTCCGGAAATGGCTCTGTTGGATAAAGGGTTCAGCGGATTCTTATACAACTTTTCCCATTGCTCACGGGCAATGCCGCTATTAAATAAATTAGGATCAAAAGACGGCGAACTGATCATCGCCAGAACCGAACCGTCCCGCGGGTCCATCGCGACGGCCGCGCCGGCAAGGCCGGCAAAAGCTTCCCAGGCCGCCTTCTGCAGCTGAGCATCAATCGTCAGGACCACATTGGAGCCGGAAACGGGGTCAATCCTTCCCAAATTCTTAATGACCTTGCCGTATGCGTTTACCTCGACCAGTTCATTGCCGCGGCGGCCGCGGATGTATGAATCGAGAACTTTTTCGATGCCGAACTTTCCCGTGATATCACCTGATAAATAATCATCTTCTTCGTTTTCCAACTCTTCTTTGCTGACTTCACCCGTATAACCGATAATCGGCGCGATGATTTCGCCATCCACATAGAGACGAACCGGCGTAACATCGACATAAACACCCGGCAGATCAATCGTATTGGTTTCAACCAGGGCAACTTTTTCCATACTGACATTCTTTTCCAGCCGGACGGGAAGATAGGATTTAATCGTCTTGGGAAAGGGTTGATCAGAAGCGTACGCGACCGATTTGGTTTTATAAATATCCTGGATCTTGTGGATCAGAGACTCGGGATCCACTCCCCTGGTGGGCATGAACAACACGTCAAATGAGGGACGGTTATCCACGATGACCGCGCCGTTGCGATCCATCACCAGGCCGCGCAAAGGCTGGATTTTACGAAATCGAACGGCGTTGTTCTCCGAGCGCTGCTTGAGTTCATCGCCCTTGATGATCTGCAGATACCAGAGACGGATCATCCAAATGGACATCACCAGGCAAACGAGAATAATGACAAATTTAAGCTTCTGCCGAAATTCCGCCGGTTCCGGCCCGTCGCGGAGATTGCCTTGTCTTTCCATACACCAAACCTTCTACTTTGCGCATCGCATAAAAAAATCCGACTGAAAAAAAACTGATCAGCAAAGCCTGCAACACAAAAGCGACCATCATGTAATTTAACACTTCAAATTTAAACACAAAGTGATAAAGCAACAACAACATCACCGATTCCAAAAGTGAGCAAATCAGGCTGAACCCGGCAACGAGATACAACTTTTCTGAAACAATCCGCCATGAAACAAAAAATGACAGGATATAAATAAGCAGATACACGAGCGTAAATAAACCGAGAGGCGATCCGGAAACACAATCAAAGACAAATCCCATGACCAGCGACAGAACAACCCCTTTCATCATGTCCAGCCGAAATCCGGCATAAATCACAACAACCATCGATATTTCAAGCGTCAGCCAGCCGGAGAAAAGGACATCGGCCAATGTATTCTGGAATACAACCAGGACGATGCTCATAAAAGGTAACAACAGGTAATAAATCATTTTGCACTTTTCTCTCCGGCAAAAGCCTCCTGGTGCTGGGCTGTTAAAACCAATACCTCCTCCAGGGACGCAAAATCGGCATAAGGGACCATCTGGATTTGCAGGAATAATCCAACATCCATGCGGTCTATATGGTTTACTTTCCCGACGAGCAACCCTTTGGGGAAAATATTGCTCAAGCCGGATGTCACAACCACGTCCCCCTCTTTGACATCCTGAATTTTAGAAACATAGCGGACGACACAGCCGCGCGATCCCGCGCCGCGAACAATGCCCTGCACCCGTGTTCTCTGTATCAGAACATCCACATTGGAACTTTCATCGATCAGCAGCATGACTTTGGAATTATGCCAGGATACATCCGTGACTCTTCCGATTAATCCCAGCGGGACAAGAACCGGCATTCCGGGTTTCAGACCATGAGCGCTTCCCTTATTGATCCAAAGGGTTTTAGAAAGAGCGCCCTGTTCTTTGCCGATGACCCGGGCGGCCATAAAGCGGTGTTGATGCTCTTCCTGCAAGGCAAGAAGCTTCCTTAAGCGCTGAGACTCCAGATAGCCCTCTTTGTAAAGAAGCAACTCCGCCTGCAGCCCGTCAACTGTTTTTTTCAGGATTCGGTTGTCTTCCTCAAGTCCGACCAGATGAATATAGCGCGTCCAGGCGTTTTCAACCCGGTCAATCGACGCGTTGAAAAAAATCCGCACAGGCGCCGCCGCCTCCAGAACCAGTTTCTTTACAACGCCCGCGCCGGAACCGTACTTCACGCTATACGAAAGCAGAACGAGAGCCGCAACAATGGCTGCGCTAACAAAGATGACGGTTCGATAATTCTTGAAAAACATTTTCTCCCTAATATCTGCCGCCAGCGAAGATCCATTCAGTAAATAATCAAACTTGAATCGTTACATCTTTGAGGACATCCAGCTGATCCAGGGCCATGCCGGCGCCACGGGCCACGGCAGAGAGAGGATCGTCGGCAATGGTGATCGGCAGACCGGTTTCTTCTCTGACCAGAACATCGATATTTTTCAGTAACGCACCGCCCCCGGTGAGCACAATGCCACGGTCCACAATGTCTCCGGCCAGTTCCGGCGGAGCATTCTCCAGGGCGTCTTTAATCGCATCAACAACCAGCGTCACCGGCTCGATAATGGCTTCCCGGATTTCTTCCGAACTGGTTTCGATGGTTTTGGGAATGCCGGAAATCAAATCGCGGCCCTTGACGTCCATGGTTTTAATTTCATTCAACGGATAAGCGCAGCCGATTTCGGTTTTGATAATTTCAGCCGTCCTTTCACCGATCAGAAGGCTGTATTTGCGTTTCATGTATTGAACAATCTCCTCATCGATCTTGTCACCCGCCACCCGCACCGATTTGGCGTACACGATACCGGCCAGCGAGATGACGGCCACCTCGGTGGTACCGCCGCCGATATCGACCACCATGGAGCTGGTGGGCTCGGCAATCGGCAAACCGGCGCCGATCGCCGCCGCCATGGGTTCTTCAATCAAATAAACTTCACGGGCTCCGGCGGATTCGACCGTCTCACGCACCGCGCGTCTTTCCACCTGCGTTATGCCCGACGGCACCGAAACAATAATCCGGGGACGCACCAGCGATTTGCGGTTGTGAACGCTCAGAATAAAATGTTTGAGCATGGCCTCCGTGATATCAAAATCGGCAATAACACCGTCGCGCATCGGACGAATGGCGACGATATTGCCCGGTGTGCGCCCCAGCATGCTTTTGGCTTCATTGCCAACCGCGAGAACTTTTTTCATCCCGCGGCTGTCTTTATGCACGGCAACGACGGAAGGTTCGTTTAAAATAATCCCTTTCCCCTTGACATAAACCAGCGTATTGGCCGTTCCGAGATCAATCGCCAGGTCGTTGGAAAACTTTCCCAAAATATAATCGAACAGCATGTGGCCTCCTGTTTTTCTTTCAATCTATCGTATTTATATATTATTTTGGTCTATATCGTATTTCATCCCCCTAAGCAACGCATTTTTAAAATGTATTTGCAATTTGTAAATGACTGTAATACTAACGGCTCTGAGTTTACATATTTTAGTTGTCCCATATTCATATTTGAGGTGATCATATGCTTAAATTTTTCCGCAAGCATGCGCGAGGCTGGTTCATGCTCCTGTTCATGGCGATCATAATTTTTGTTTTTGTCCTTTATTTCGGGACGGACAGGGGGTCGCAGACAACCCACGCTATTGCGGTTGTGGACGGCAATGTCATCAGCGAAGCCGAATACTACAACGAATACTCAAAAATAATGGATACGGTCAAGGAACGATACGGCGGCGCAGTAACCGCGGATATGCTCAAGATGATGGATCTGAAAAAAATGGCCTATGACAGCCTCATCAATCGCCAGATCATTATCGCCAAGGCCCATGACTTAAAAATGCAGGTTTCCGACGACGAGTTAAGGCACATGATTACAGCGATCCCCGCACTGCAGACGGACGGGAAATTTGACAAGTACAAATACAACCAGTTTTTGCGTTACAACAAAATGACCGCCGAAGATTTCGAAGCCGGTCAGAAGGTCACTCTGGCGGCCGGCAAGATTGAAACCATCATACGTGAAGGCATCAAGGTGTCCGACCGGGAAGTGCTGGACCTCTATGCTCTGCAGAATCAAAAAATCAATCTCAACTTCATTCAAATATCCGGCGCGAACACGACCAAGCGCGTCAGTCCGGCGCAAAGTGATCTGGAGGCTTATCTTAAAAACAACAGCAACGCTTTTCGTGTTCCCGAGCAGGTCAAGGTGAAATATCTTTATTTTTCAGGGGAGGCTTTTTCTTCTGCTGAAATCAGTCCTTCCGACATCGCGGATTACTACAGCCGGCGCAAGGAAAACTATAAAGGTAAAGATGGCAAACCGCTGACGCTGGAACAGGCCAAGCCGATCATCATCAGGGAAATGAAACAGAGCCGGGGAATGCAGAATGCTTTTGCGGAAGCGAAGAAAGCGCATGACACGATTTACCAGGAAGAAAACTTTGACGCCTATGCCGCCAAGAACAATCTGAAGGTTCAGCTTGTCGATTTCTTCCCGCTCAACAAACCGCCGCAGGCATTCGCATCCGTAAAAGATTTGGCTGAGCAACTGGCCGGTTTGCAAAAAAATGATATCAGCAAAGTCCTGAGCACCGAAAGCGGCTACTATGTTTTCCGCATCGAGGACAAAAAGGCTTCTTACACGCCGCCGCTCAGGGACATTGAAAATGATGTGCGGCAAAGCTACTTGAAGAGCGAACAGGATAAGATTGCCGCCCAGGAAGCCGCGGCCCTGTTGGAGCAGCTGCGAAAAGGCGAGGACCTCCATAAGCTGGCCGCGCAAAAAGGCCTCTCCATACAGGAAACGGGACTCTTCCAGCCCGGCAACGCTATTCCGAAACTGGGTTCTCACCCGGAGGCGATGGAAATGATTCTGTCTCTTTCTTTGAGCAGCCCCTACACGGAAAAGCCTCTGACCATCAGCAACACGCATGTGATTTTCAAGCTCAAAGAGATGAGTACGCTGGATATGAACGACTTTGAAATCAAAAAAGAAGTGTACCGTAAAGTGGCGTCGAACCTGAAAAGAGAGGAGGCCATGAAATCATGGCTGGAAGGAAACAAAGCGGCGATGATTAAAGAAAAACGCCTGAAGATCAATAAAGAGGCCAAGGATTTATAGCAGAAATTGTTATCTCGTTTCAGTTCATATCGCTCTACTGAAACTTGAGTCTGATAAAATCAAAAAGGGAAGACGCCGATATCGGCTCTTCCCTTTTTGATTTCTGGTGGAGATGAGCGGGATCGAACCGCTGGCCTCTTGAATGCCATTCAAGCGCTC